>NZ_CAWMDN010000119.1:0-34713 GCF_963866575.1 Aeromonas sp. L_1B5_3 | reverse complement strand
ATTAGGATCAGTTATTTAGTCCGGACACGGCCAACTATTTATTAGGTGGCAACAACAGACTAATATTGAAAACTTATGGCTCAGCAAACAATCCAAAAAACCTTATATTTACACGACAAGATTATGCTGAGGCAAGGACTAAATACATACTATTCTATGAGATTTTAAAGTCCCTCATCTTAACACACACATTTCTATTTTTAGGGTGTGGAACAGATGACCCAGACATTAGAACGCTTTTTGAAGATGATAAGCTTGCTCATGGCCGTACACCATTTCATTTTATGACTATTCCAGCAGGTGAAGTTCCTCCTGATGTTTTATCTATTGCATCAGACTCTATGAGAATAAAATTCCTAGAATATCTACCTGATAATGGGCATGCTGAACTTACAGAGTCACTCGCAGCACTCGTTGAAAAAGTTGAAGAATATAGAACCAGTGAGCTACGAGATTCACTAAATTGGTGAGTGAAGCGTAAATAAGCCGCAGCTATCGATAAGGTTGTAAGGTCGATTAATTCTGCACTTTTTCATCATCCCTTAGGGGTGTAGCTTGGTTGGGGGCAAGCGTTGCCCCCCTCTCTTTTTTCATGACTGCCCGTGGTGCTCCGCGAAGCAATCTTTCGCCGATATCGCGGGTGGCCTGAGCCAATCAGGAGTATTCATGTCCGATCTGACCCTCTATTTCGCTCCCGGCACCTGTGCCATGGCCGTACAGATTGCCCTGCTGGAAGCAAATGCCTCGTTCCAACCCCGTCTCGTCAACCTCGCCGCAGGGGAGCAGCGTGATCCTGCGTATCTTGCCATCAACCCCAAAGGGCGGGTGCCTGCCCTGATCACCGAGCAGGGCACCCTGACCGAGACCCCGGCCCTGCTGCTCTATGTGGCGCAGCGCTTCCCTGATGCCAAACTGGCGCCGCTGGACAACCCGTTCCTGCTGGCCCGCATGCAGGAGGTCAACAGCTTCCTCGCCTCCACTGTGCATGTCTCCCACGCCCATGGTCGCCGTGGCAGCCGCTGGGCCGATGACGAGCAGGCCATTGCCGCCATGCAGCAGAAAGTCGCCAGCAATATGCGCGATGGCTTTGCCCAGATTGAGCAGCACTATCTGGCAGGTCCCTGGGTGCTGGGCGAGCAGTTCAGCGTGGCGGATATCTATCTGTTTGTGGTCGCTGGCTGGCTGAAAAGCGATGGGGTCGAGATCAGTGAATTCCCCAAGGTTGCCGAGCATTATCAGCGCATGCTGAGCCGTCCGGCGGTCGCCAAGGTACTGGCCAACTAACCATAAAATCAATAGCTCGATAAATAACAAGGGTGTCAGGGCTCTGCTGACACCCTTCCTGCCTCCTCCCCTGCACTTCTTCTCCCGCCTTTGAGATCGTTTTCACATTTCCGTGGTTTTGCCGTGGCCCTTCCCCGGTAAAAAGCCTATCTTTGCGCCATGACGCAACCGGTTGCGTAACCGGTTGCCTAGCGGTTCACAGATTGACGGGCCAAGGCCTGATGAGGTGCTGTATGAAACGAGGCGTACTGCTCAATGCTCCCCTGAGTGCTCTGGTGGCACAGATGGGCCACACCGACGAGATCACCGTCTGCGATGCAGGCTTGCCCATTCCGGCAGGTCCGGAGCGGATCGATCTGGCGCTGATGGCGGGGACGCCCAGCCTTGAAACCGTACTGACCGCCCTGCTCACCGATCTGGTGGTGGAGAAGGTGATCATGGCAAGCGAGATCAAGCAGATCAGCCACGCCGCCCATCAGGCGCTGGTCGATCAGCTTGAAGCGCACGCAGCCGCCCAGGGCAAGCCCATCGCCATCGAATACTGCCTGCATGAGGAGTTCAAAACCCGCTCCCGCCAGAGTAAGGCGATTGTGCGCAGCGGCGAGGTGACTCCCTACGCCAACCTTATCCTCTGCGCCGGTGTGGCGTTCTGACATTCTTCAAAGAAGGCCTCTTCAAGGAAGCTGCAAATGAGCACAACCTCCCCCCTCTCCCCCATTCTGGAGCTGACCGGGATCGTCAAGACCTTCCCCGGTGTGCGCGCCCTCGACGAAGCGGGTCTGCGGGTCTATCCGGGCCAGGTGATGGCCCTGCTCGGTGAAAATGGCGCCGGCAAATCCACCCTGATGAAAGTGCTGACCGGCATCTATCAGGCCGATACGGGCAGCGTCAGCTACCGCGGTCAAGCGGTTCACTTCAAGGGGCCCCGCGACTCTCAGGATCAGGGGATCAGCATCATCCATCAGGAGCTGAATCTGCTGCCGGAGCTGTCGATTGCCGCCAACATCTTCCTCGGTCGCGAACCCCGTACCCGTTTTGGCAGCATCGACCACAAACAGCTGCGCGAGCGGGCGAACGGTCTGCTGGCGCGACTTGGCGTCAAACACGGGCCGGATACCCGACTCGGGGATCTCTCCATCGGCGAACAGCAGATGGTGGAGATCGCCAAGGCGCTGTCGTTCGATGCCAGCGTCATCATCATGGATGAACCGACCGATGCGTTGACCGATACCGAGACAGAGCAGCTGTTCAAGGTGATCCGCGAGCTGCGTGAGCAGGGTTGCGGCATCGTCTATATCTCCCATCGCCTCAAGGAGATCTTCGAGATCTGCGATCGGGTCACTGTGCTGCGCGATGGCAAGTGGATTGGCGAGAAGGCGGTGAGCGATCTGGATGAAGACAGGATCATCGAGATGATGGTGGGTCGCCGACTGGAAGAGCAGTACCCGCGTCTTGAGCGCGAGCTCGGCCCCGTCAGCCTGCAGGTGACGGATCTGGCCGGCCCTGGCGTGCGCGGGGTGAGCTTCTCCCTGCGTCAGGGGGAAATTCTGGGTTTTAGCGGCCTGATGGGTTCCGGTCGTACCGAGCTGATGAAGCTTATCTACGGTGCCAGCCCTGTCAGCAGCGGTGAAATCACGGTAGATGGCCACGCGCTGGTGCCAACCAGTCCGGCCGATGGCCTGGCCGCTGGCATCGCCTATATCTCCGAAGATCGCAAAGGTGATGGGCTGGTGCTGGAGCTGTCGGTGCGCGAAAACATGAGTCTCTGCGCCCTCGACGAGTTCATCAGCAACGGCAAGATCGACGGCAAGGCCGAACGGCAGGCGGTGAGCGACTATGTGCGTCTGTTCAACATCAAGACCCCGAGTCAGGATCAGCTGATAAAGCTGCTCTCCGGCGGCAACCAGCAGAAGGTGGCCATCGCCAAGGGGCTGTTGACCCGGCCCAAGGTGCTGATCCTCGACGAGCCGACCCGCGGCGTCGACGTGGGGGCGAAAAAGGAAATTTATCAGCTGATCAACCAGTTCAAGAAGGAGGGGATGAGCATCATTCTGGTCTCCTCCGAAATGCCGGAAGTGCTCGGCATGAGCGATCGCATCATGGTGATGCACGAAGGGCGCATCAGCGCAGAGTTCAACACCCGCGATGCCAATCAGGAGAAGCTGATGGCAGCGGCAGTCGGTAAACAGTGGCAAGCAGAGCAAGAGGCAGCACAATGACAACCCAAACCCTTCCCCGCCGCGGCATCATGAACAAGGCCTGGTGGATCGAGAACAAATCCCTGGTCGCCCTGCTGGTGCTGATTGGTGTCGTCTCCGCGCTCAATCCCAACTTCTTCAGCGTCGACAACCTGCTCAACATCCTGCGCCAGACCTCGGTCAACGCCATCATGGCGGTCGGCATGACGCTGGTTATCCTCACCGCCGGTATCGATCTGTCGGTTGGCTCGGTGCTGGCCCTGTGCGGTGCGCTGGCGGCGACTATGGTAGCGATGGAGCTGCCGATCTGGCTGGTGGTGCCCCTCACCCTGGGTGCCGGCGCCCTGCTTGGCGGCGTCAGCGGCCTCATCATTGCCAAGGGCAAGGTGCAGGCGTTTATCGCGACGCTGGTTACCATGACCGCTCTGCGCGGCATCACCATGGTCTATACCGAGGGTCGCCCCATCTCCACCGGTTTCAGTGATGGCGCCGATCACTTCGCCTGGCTGGGTACCGGCTATCTGCTCGGTCTGCCGGTGCCCATCTGGTTGATGGCCATCGTCTTCCTGCTGGCCTGGTTCATGCTCAACCACACCCGCCTCGGTCGCTACATCTACGCCCTGGGCGGTAACGAATCGGCCACCCGTCTCTCAGGTATCAATGTGGATCGGGTGAAGCTGGCGGTGTATGGTCTGTGCGGCGCGCTCTCTGCACTGGCAGGGCTTATCGTCACCTCCCGCCTCTCCTCTGCCCAGCCGACCGCCGGCATGGGTTACGAGCTGGACGCCATCGCCGCCGTAGTGCTGGGTGGTACCAGCCTGATGGGGGGCAAGGGCCGCATCATGGGCACCCTGATTGGTGCGCTGATCATCGGCTTCCTGAACAACGCCCTCAACCTGCTCGATGTCAGCTCCTATTACCAGATGATCGCCAAGGCCAGCGTGATCTTGCTTGCCGTGATGGTCGACAACAAAAGTACCCGATAACAACGTAAAACACGCCACACACAAGGAATGAAATGATGAAAAAGCTCAATACCCTGCTCGCTGCCGCCATCATGTCCGTGCTGGGCACCGCCCAGGCTGCTGACCATACCCTGGCGATGGTGGTCTCCACCCTCAACAACCCCTTCTTCGTCACCATGAAGGAGGGGGCCGAAGCCAAGGCCAAGGAGCTTGGCTACGAGCTGGTGGTGCTGGACTCCCAGAATGACCCGGCCAAAGAGCTCTCCAACATGGAAGATCTCACCGTGCGCAAGGTCAACGCCATCCTGATCAACCCGACCGACTCCGAAGCGGTGGGCAACGCCATCCGTCTGGCCAACCGCGCCAACATCCCGGTACTAACTCTGGACCGCGGCGCCGCGCAGGGTGAGGTCAAGGCTCACATTGCCTCCGACAACGTGGCGGGCGGCAAGCTGGCCGGTGACTTCATCACCGAAAAACTGGGTACCGGTGCCAAGGTCATTCAGCTGGAAGGGATTGCCGGTACCTCCGCCGCCCGTGACCGTGGCGAAGGTTTTGCCCTGGCCGTGGCGGCCAACAAGCTGCAGGTGCTGGCTTCCCAGCCGGCCGACTTTGACCGCACCAAGGGTCTGAACGTCATGGAAAACCTGCTGGCGGCCCATCCGACCGTACAGGCGGTGTTCGCCCAGAACGACGAGATGGCGCTGGGTGCCATCCGCGCGGTGCAGGCTGCCGGTAAAGAGGTGATGATCGTCGGTTTCGACGGCACTGACGATGGCAAAGCCGCCGTGGCCAAGGGTAAACTGGCCGCCACCGTGGCCCAGCAGCCCGCGCTGATCGGTGCCATCGGCGTCGAGACTGCCGACAAGGTGCTTAAAGGCCAGCCGGTCGAGAAATCCATTCCGGTACCGCTGCAAGTGGTCAGCAAGTAAGTTTTTGAGGGGAGGTTCGCCTCCCCTTTTCCCTCTCGTTCAGGTGCCTCCCGGCTTGGGCTAACTCAATCACAGTGTTCAAGCCAAGATGCATCAGGAGTAGTCAACATGAATCGTCTCGTCGTTCTGGGCAGTGTCAATGCAGACCATGTGCTGCGCGTTCCCCACTTTCCGCGCCCGGGTGAAACCCTGACCGGTCACAGCTATCAGGTTGTCCCGGGTGGCAAGGGGGCTAATCAGGCAGTCGCTGCCGCCCGCCTTGGCGCCCCCGTCTCCTTTATCGCCCGCATCGGTGATGACGCCATCGGCCACCAGATGAAGAGCGGTTTTGCCAAAGACGGTATCGACGTGAGCGCCGTCGAGCTCGATCCCAAGCTCCCGACCGGTATCGCCATCATCTATGTGAGCGATGAGGGGGAGAACAGCATAGGTATCTCCGCCGAAGCGAACGGCGCCATCACCCCTGCCGTGGTGAAAAACCACGAAGCGATGATCGCCGACGCCCACACCCTGCTGTTGCAGCTGGAAGTGCCGTTGGAGAGCGTCCATGAGGCTGCACGGCTGGCTCGCGCCCATGGCACCCGGGTGGTGCTCAACCCCGCCCCTGCCCGTCCGCTCTCAAGCGAACTGCTGGCACTGGTCGACCTTATCACCCCCAACCAGACCGAGGCCGAGCTGTTGACCAGCGTAAAAGTCACCGACGAAGCGAGCGCCCGCGAGGCGGCCGTCCGCTTCCACCAGATGGGCATTGCGGACGTGATGATCACCCTGGGCGCACAAGGGGTCTATTGCAGCAACGCCCAGCAGCAACAGCTGATCCCGGGCTTTCGGGTCAAGGCGGTGGATACCACTGCCGCGGGCGATACCTTCAACGGCGCTCTGCTGGCGGCGGAACTGGCGGGTGCCGATTTCCACAGCGCGGTTCGCTTTGCCCACGGGGCGGCGGCGCTCTCCGTCACCCGATTCGGCGCCCAGAGTTCCATCCCGAGCAAGCAGGAGGTCGACACCTTCCTGCTTGAGCAGACTGCGCAGGGGCACTGATGGCCAATATCAAGGAGGTGGCGGCGCTGGCGGGGGTCTCTACCACCACCGTCTCCCACGTCATCAACGAGACCCGCTTTGTGGCCGAGGAGACCCGCGAGCGGGTCTTCGCCGCCATGCGCGAGCTCAACTATGCCCCGAGTCTGGTGGCCCGCAGCCTTAAGGTGAAGGAGACCAACAGTATCGGCATGCTGGTCACCACCTCCAGCAACCCCTTCTTTGCCGAGGTGGTGCGCGGGGTGGAGCGTTACTGCTTCGAGCAGGGCTACAACCTGATGCTGGGCAACACCGAGGGGCAGGCGGAAACAGCCCTCTCCTACCTCAAGATGATGCTGCGCAAGCGGGTCGATGGCCTGCTCATCATGTGTAGCGAAGGACAGCAAGAGGTGTTCAACCAGCTCGACTGGCTCAAGAGCCTGCCGGTGGTGGTGATGGATTGGGGGCTGGTCAGCGAAGATGTGGATCTTATCGCCGACAACTCCTTCCACGGCGGTTATCTGGCGACCCGCCATCTGATTGAGCTGGGCCACACCGCCATCGGTTGCATCACCGGCCCCCACAGCCGCGCCCCCGCCAACCAGCGCCAAGCTGGCTTTGAGCAGGCGCTGCAGGAGGCAGGACTCACTGTCAATCCCGACTGGATCCAGGAGGGGGACTTTGACTGCGCCAGCGGCCATCAGGCGATGACCCGTCTGCTGGCATTGCCCGAACGCCCCACCGCCCTCTTTGTCTGCAACGACATGATGGCGATGGGGGCCATCAGTGCCGCTCATCAGGCGGGTCTGGTGATCCCGCGCGACCTCTCCATTGTCGGCTACGACAATGTGGCGCTGGCCGAATTCATGTCGCCGCCACTCACCACCATCAACCAGCCCAAAGAGGAGCTGGGACGCCTCGCCGTCACTCGCCTGTTGGCTCGCATCAACGGCGAAGCGGTGGCAGACCACCTGATCACCGTCGACCCCGACCTGGTGATCAGACAATCCTGCGCCCCCCGGCCGTCGGCGCAAAAGTAGATAACAACAAAAAAGGCGACTCACAGTCGCCTTTCTCTTTGCCGCCGCCTCTAGCGGTCGCGCATCTCCATCCAATTGTGCCCCTCGATCTGCTTGGGCTGATGGATGCCACACACTTCAAGCAACTCATCCACGTAGGCCGGCACCAGCAGGGAGGCTGGCCCGTAGCGTTTTTCATCGAACTGGCTGCCCACCTCGCTCGGCTCGAGATTGAGCTCTATGGTGTGAGCACCATTCAACCCCGCCTCGTGCACAAAACCGGCCGCCGGATAGACAGCCCCCGAGGTGCCGATGGAGATAAAGAGATCGCACTGAGCCAGCGCACTATAGATGCGATCAAGCCCGATCGGCATCTCGCCAAACCAGACCACGTGGGGGCGCAGCGGCTGGGGAAACTGACAGCAGGAGCAGAGCTCCTCCTGATGAAGCTCGCCACGCCACTCGATCACCTGACCGGACTCGGGACAGCGGGCCTTGAGCAGTTCGCCATGCATGTGGATAAGGTTCTTGCTCCCTGCACTCTCGTGCAGGTTGTCGATATTCTGGGTCACCAGGGTCACGGTGCCGGGAAAAAGCCGCTCGAGGCGAGCCAGCGCATAGTGGGCGGGATTGGGGTGTACCTGTGGTTGCTGGAGCTGTTTGCGGCGAGAGTTGTAGAAACGCTGCACCAGCTCCGGATCTCTGGCATACCCTTCCGGCGTTGCCACATCCTCGACGCGGTGCTCCTCCCACAAACCGTCGCAGGCGCGGAAGGTCTTGATCCCCGACTCGGCAGAGATCCCCGCTCCGGTGAGGATCACGATATTTTTGATTGTCTGCCCCATAACATGCTCCGTCTCTCCCTGCGCATTACGTGTGACCTTAGCACAGGGTAAAAAGTGGCTCTATTCGCCCTTGGTCTTAGTAATGGCGTGGACAACCTCTGCTGGCAGCCACTCGTCCAGCACGCTCAAATCGAGGCGAGCGAAGACCATCTCGCGACCGGTCACCAGAGTCAGTGGCAGCCCCAACCGCTTTAGCATCAGCAACATGGGGCGATTCTGGGCCAGCACTTCGGCCGTCCACTCGGCAATCCCCCCGGCTCTGGCCAGCAGCGCCAATGCCAGCAAGATCCGCCGCCCCGCACCACGATGCTGAAAGTGATCCGCCACGATGCAGGAAAACTCAGCCCGATCAGGATGAAGGCGGCGACGAATGGATTGGGCCTGTGCCAGCGGACGTCCCGCCATATCCGTCAGCAACAGGGCAATCTGCTGCTCCGGGTTGTAGTAGAGAAAGTGTGATACCAGCTCTGGCGAGGGGGTTCTTTTGGCCCGCATGAAACGCAGATAGATGCTCTGGGCGCTGAGATCCTCATAGGCGGCCAGCATCTGCGCCGGCTCGACCCCGAGCTGCTCGCGCAGCAGACAGGCTTCCCCGGATAGATTCATCTCAATCGGCAGGGCCGAGCGGGCCACCGGATAAGGCCACCCCTCCAACCCTTTGGCCAGACGCTCCCGCTGCATGGGCCAGCAGAGATAGCGGGGCATGGGCTACCAGCGCCCCGCGATACCACGCTCTTGCCACATCTCGACATCAAGCAGGTTGTAGGGATCATCCAGATAGATGTCGACGCCGAGTTCCCGCACCCGCGCCATAAAGCGGCCAAGCAGCGAATCAGCGCTCAACGACTCGATATCGGAGAGCATCCCCTGCCCCAGCAGCAAGGATTGCAGCGGCAGCCGCTCCAGCAGATCGAACGGCAGATGCTGGTTGTTGTCGAGCAGGAGCGCCAGCTTGCTCCCCGCCAGACTGGCCTGCAGCACCAGCGCAAAACGATCAGGATTGCTGAGCAGGTGATCACGGCGATGGATAAGCAGCGTCAGCTCGGAGGGGGTTCGCGACTGCTCCGCCAGCCACTCCTTGAGTCGCTCCCAACGAGGGGGCAAGCCGCTTACGGCCAGCCAGACCGGTGCTGAAGTGGTGGGGCTAGAGAGCAGGCCGAGTTGTCCCAGTACCTGACCCTGCCAGGTCGTGATGGTGCGGCGCTGACCGCTCAGTCGGCGCTGGCGCAGCGGGCCAAGATAGAGACCGCGCAGCAACCTGAGCAGTTCGTCGCAATCGAGCGGTTTGGCCAGCGCCGCCAGAATATTGAAGCCGGCATCGTGCAGCAGGCGGCGAGCACCGTCGATCAGGGTCTGCTCATGGGCGGAGAGCAAAATGATCGGCAGCCCGTCTGACTGCAACTGTGGCTGGCCCATCAGCAAGCTGATGGCATCCTGATCCACCAGGCTGAGATCGCAGATAAGCAGACGAGTGCTCCCCTCACCCAACGCAGCAAGGCAGGCTTGCTCATCCTGCACCCAGCGACAGGTCAGCCCCAGCCCGGCGATGGTTTGCTGCAACTGCATCCCCTGAAACGGGTGATCTTCCAGCAGCAGGATCCGGCTGGCAGCAAGCCAGTTGCTCCACGCCTGATAGCTTGATAGCAGGCCACCCTGCCAATCCTCTTCAATGGCGTAGATACCGTTATGGAGCTGGAGCTGGGGAAAGTAATCCGCCGTACGGTGCGAGTCGGGATCATAGAGCGCGATGGCTCCTGCCGAGAATAGCCCCTCCCACTGCCAGCAGGCATCAGGCTGGGTGCGGTGCAGCGCCACATAATTTGGCAGCGTCGCCTGCTTGGCCATCTCGTAAGAGGCGCAATCGAGAGCATAGAGCGCAATAGGACGAAAACCGGCCAACCCGGGATCTTCCGAGTTAAGCAGCGCCAGCAGTTCTTCATCAGTGATGATCATCTTCAGCCCTCTTGGTCAAATGCTGGCTGACCCCATCCAGCGCCCGGGTTAACCTGACAGCCAATTCGCTGTGCTTCGATTGCTGCCACTCGTCAATGACAGTGACGATGGCGGTTGCTCCTACCATTCTGGCGGCCCCTTTCAATTTGTGTAAAGCGGCATTCACCCCTTGCTCATCCTTATTTGCCAGACACTGCTCCAGAGCCGCCAGATCGGCTCTGGTTGTATCCAGATAGAGCTGTGCCAGCTCTTTTGAGAGCAGCGATGAAGCTGCTGCAGGCTCGGCAATCCTCCCCTCTTTCTTGCCAAGCTGGTGCAGCATGGCGGCCAGCTCCCTTAACGCGACAGGCTTGTCGAGATGTCCGTTGCATCCGCACGATTGCAGTTCGATAGCCGCCTGTTCACTGAGATCTGCAGTAATCACATAGGCAGGCAGATTGCACCAGCGAGGCGAGCCACGTAGCTTGCGGCAGAGATCGGCGCCATTCATAACCGGCATCTGCAGATCGGTCAACACCAGATCTACCTCGTGATCGGCCAGCACATCAAGCGCCAGCTGGCCATTGGCAGCGGTCAGCACCTCGGCCCCCAGCTGTCCCAGCTGTAGCTTGATCAGCTCCCGGTTGACATCGTGATCTTCTACCAGCAGCACCCGCATGCCAAGACCGGGGCGGGTTGCCGAAGAGGGCTCTGTGACATCCAGCCTGGGTTGCAACAGATTGATGACGGTACCGGGCACCCAGGGCTCCCCCTGCCACTCCCAGTAATAGAATCCCTTCTCGTCGACCTGAGCCTGCAACCTGTGGTTTGCCGTGCCAGATACCTCAACCCCGAATCTTGCCAACCAAGGGGCGAGTTGCTTCACCTCATCGGGAGGCAGTGAGAGCGCCAGCTCTCGCACCTTGGGCTGCCAATGATGCGCCTGTTTGAGCAGTTTGAGCGGCAACTCGCAGAAGAAACGGCTGCCGCCTCCCGTTCTGGGTTCGACATCTATGATCCCCCCCATCTGCTCGATAAGCTGCTTGCAGATGGCAAGCCCGAGGCCGGTCCCCGGCGCCCTCAGCTGCCCCGCCACCGCGAACTGTTCAAACGGCATGAAGAGTGTTGGTCGCATCTCGTCGGTAATACCCGGCCCCTGATCATCAACACCAAAACGAAGGTTCGAACCCACGCTCTCAGCCCAGAGCACCACCTCGCCACGGTGACTGAACTTGATGGCATTGGAGAGCAGGTTGTGCAGAACCTGCTGAACGCGATGGGGATCGAGGGTCTGCAAGGCGGGCATCGCCGGATCAAGCTGCAAACGCAATTGCAGCTGCTTGGCTCTGGCCTTGGTCCAGTGCACCGCCGCCACGTGTTCGCACAGCTCGGTAAAATCGGTCGGCTGGGGCGAGAGCGACAAGGTGCTGTTCTCATTGCGGCTGAAATCGAGCACATCGTTGAGCAGGCCGAGCAACTCGTCCCCGGCCTGACGGATCCGTGCCAGCGCCGAGCCCTGCTCCTGGGAAAGCGGGGTGCTGGCGAGCCACTCCAGCAGGCCGAGAATGGCGTTCATCGGAGTGCGGATCTCGTGGCTGATGGCCGCCAGAAAACGTCCCTTGGCCTGCACCGCCTGCTGTGCCTCTTCATGAGAGAGTTGCAGAGCCTGCTCCTGTTCAACCCGCGCGGTCACATCCTGCATGACCGCATAGATGCGCCACCCTTGTGGCTGGCTGCGACCACGCCCAGAGAGCTGCAACCAGCGCAGACCCTGCTCGGGATGGTGATAGCGCAGGGTACAGACGAAGGGCTTGCCCTCATGCAGCATGGCGAACATGTTACTGCGCGCCAGTTGCAAATCTTCGCGCTCCAGCAGGTCAAGCACCCGAGCCGGTTCACGGCGGATCTGCTGGCTGGCCAGCCCCAACAACTCGTAACAGCCACGGCTGATGAACTCGATGGTGCCCACGCTCTCCTGAACCAGGAGGAATTGCAGCACCACCCCGGGCACGGTATTGGTCAAGGCACGCAGCCGTCGCTCAGCCTGACGCAGAATGCGGGCCTGCTGGCGCAGGGCGCTGATATCGGACAAGGCAATAAGATCGGTTGCTGGCGCCTGTTTCTCCAGTCGCAGCGGATGCTGCACATAGGCAAACACCTGCTCGCCAAGACTCAGCTCCCCTTCGCTCTTTTGTGATTGCACCTCGGGCAGCAGCAGTTCCGTGCCGTAACGCAGTGAAAGCCGGTGCCCCTGCTTGTTGGATTTGATCACCCTTCCCTGTTCATTACGCAAATAGACGGGAACAGGAAGGGCCTGAAACATGGTTTCGCGCAGCTCACTTTCGATTGCCAGCGCTTTTTCTGCCGCCTGCCGCTGGGCGACCTCGCGGGCCAGCTGCTGGCGCGAACGCCAGATCACCCCGATCACGATACCACTGATCAGCAGCGCCAGCGCGATGGAGCCAAACCAGGCACCATAACTGATTCCGGATTGCTGCATCACCACCAGACGGCGCCAACGCTGGTTAAGTTCGTCGATCTGGGTATTGGTCAGGGCCATCAGGTTTCTGTCTATCACGCCAGCCAGCTCGGTCTGATCCTTGCGAATGGCAAAGCCGAGTCCGAATCTGTCATCCAGCTCCTTGATCTGAAGCCCTTCCAGCAGATGGGTACGCTGCGGATATTGCAACTGGTACAGCTCGCTCAGCATGGCGTCAGCCTTGCCTTGCTGCAGCAACGTGATCCCCTGGCTCAGGTCATCGGTGCGGACCCATTCCTGATCACCCAGCTGTGCCAGCAGAGAGGGATCGTAGAGCGATTCAGGTACCAGGATTCGCTGTTTGCCCAGCTGGGAGAATTTGTCTGCGCTGATGGCGCGCTTGCTGATCAGAGCAAAACGGTTGATGGAGATCATCCGGCTGAAAGTAAAGTCATCGGCGAGCTCGGGAGACTCCGGCAAACCGGCCATCATGTCGGCCTCACCGCTGCGCAGCTTCTCTATCGCCTCGGCCTTGGTGGCCGCCGGCACCAGCATATATTTGAGGCCACTCTCCTGAGTTACCCAATTCAGAATATCTGCGCTCCACCCTTTTGCTTCGCCCTGATCGTTAATGCCACTGTAGGGCATCAGCTGCGGGTTCATCACCAGACGCACGACCCGCCTTCTGCCAGAAAGCCAGGCCTGTTCGGCGTCATTGAAATGGAGTCGGTTGATATAGAGCGCCCCCTGATCCATATAGCGGCTCAGGTCGGTATAGAGGGTACCGGCGGGCATATAACGAATGAGCGTATCGACAAACTTGGCCAGCTCGGGATCGTTGCGCATCATCAGGCGATAGCTGACCACCCGCTCATCACCCAGCAGACGGCGCAGACGCAGGCCGTCGGCAGGATATTCGCGCATCAGGTAGCGCAGCTGGAGATAGTCCCCCAGGTAGGCGGAGTTCTTCTTCCCCTCAAGAGCTGAATAGATACTCTCCCCTCTCCTCAGGGTTCTGAGCTCAGCCCCCGGATGCAGTTCACGCAAAATTGCGCTGGTATCCGTGGCGGAAGAGACCAGAAACTTGGCCTGACGAAGATCGCCCCGATAGAGAATGGCGGCATCAGTCTCCATCATGGGACGGCTTACCAGCAGGCCGGTCTCCTCTCTACCCAGGGTGCCGATATGGGGGATAATGTCGCATGCACCGCGCAGCAAGGCAGCGCGGGCAGCCTGCCAGTCGGCCATCTCGGAGAGTTTCAGTGGCACAGGCAACATATCTGCAAGACGGAGCAGACGATCTTTTAGCAAGCCACCATCAGGGGTGACATAAGGCGGGGGAAGTGCAGCCGGGTAGCACACCTTCAGCTCTTTCAGCGAGCGAAGGTAAGCCTGGGTTGCCGGATCGAGAGGAAGCATCATGGCCTGCAGTGGCATGGCCAGCATGGCTCCCAGCAATAATAGAGATTTTTTTATCATCGATAAGTAAAAGCCAGGCATTTGCCTGGCTTTTTATCACTCGTTGGGTTCAACATTTTCTACCCTGGCCTTGAGTTTCTGGCCAGGCCGGAAGGTCACCACGCGACGGGCACTGATAGGAATATCTTCGCCAGTCTTGGGGTTACGTCCGGGACGCTGATTCTTCTCACGAAGGTCAAAGTTACCGAAGCCTGAGATTTTGACTTGTTCACCACGCTCAAGCGCTTGTCTGATCTCTTCAAAGAAGGCTTCCACCATATCTTTGGCTTCACGCTTGCTCATCCCGAGCTGGGTGAACAGGTGCTCTGCAATGTCGGCTTTGGTAAGCGCCATAGATCAATCCCTCAAGGATGCATTCAACTCTTCACCAAGGGCCCGCACGACATTGTCTACGGTCTCGGCAATCTCTTTCTCCTCCAGGGTGCGCTGGGTATCTTGCAATACAAGACTGATGGCCAGGCTCTTCTTGTCCTCGGCCATACCAGCCCCCTGGTATACGTCAAACAAGTTTATTCCAACTACCTGATTTCCGCCAACTTTTTTAATTACTGCCAGAACATCCCCTGCCAGAACCTGACGATCAACCACCACGGCGATGTCACGACGGTTAGCCGGGAACTTGGATACTTCGGCAGCAACCGGTACTTTGGCCGGGGTCAGCTTGTCCAGCTCCAGTTCGAACATGACGGCGCGGCTCTTCAGACCCAACTTCTTCTCGAGGCTCGGATGGATCACGCCGATGTGGCCGATGACCTCGCCATTGCGCAGGATCGCCGCGCTCTGGCCCGGGTGCAGGGCACTGTGCTCGGCACGCTCGAAGGTAAAGGTGGCCCCTTCGGCGGTCAAGTCCAGCACCGCTTCCAGATCCCCTTTCAAATCAAAGAAATCGGCGGCGCGGGTTTTGATGTCCCAGTGCTCGTCGCTCTGGTTGCCAGTGATGATACCGGCCAGCATCGGCTCCTGACGGATGCCGTTCTCAGCATTCTCGTCCTTGATGAAGCGCAGACCCTGCTCGAACAGACGCACCCGCGACTGCTGACGGTTCTGGTTGTAAACGACAGCCTGCACCAGACCCGGGAACAGAGAGACGCGCATGGCGGACATCTCGACCGAAATCGGGTTGGGCAGCACGATGGCATCGCTCTGCGGGAACAGGGTTTGCTGGGTCTTGGGATCAACGAAGCTGTAGGTGATCGCTTCCTGGAAACCGCGATCAACCAGCAGGTCACGCACGCGCTTCAAGGTCACCTGCCCTTCTGCCTGCTCTACCATCGCCAGAGATGCGGCGGGTTTCAGATTCGGGATGTTGTTGTAGCCGTAGATGCGGGCCACTTCCTCGATGAGGTCTTCCTCGATGGCGATGTCGAAACGCCAGGAGGGTGCCAGCGCAGTCCAGCCGTCAGCGTCAACGGTTACCTGCATGCCCAGACGGGTCAGGATCTCGACCACCTGAGCATCTGCCACGCTGATGCCGATCACCTTGTCGAGCTTGGTGCGACGCAGCTTGATGGGTGTCGCTTTCGGCAGATGGGCATCGGATTTGACCTCGATGACCGGACCGGCTTCGCCGCCGCAGATATCCAGCAGCAAGCGGGTGGCACGATCCATCACCTTGGCCTGCAGCTCGGGATCCACCCCGCGCTCGAAACGGTGGGAGGAATCGGTGTGCAGACCGTAAGCACGGGCACGGCCGGTGATGGAGAGCGGAGCGAAGAAGGCGCACTCCAGCAGGATGTCGGTAGTGGTCTCGGAGACACCGGTGCGATCGCCGCCGAAGATACCGGCCATGCAGGCAGGACCTTTGGCATCGGCAATCACCAAGGTGGTCTCTTTGAGCTTCACCTCGTTGCCGTCGAGCAGGGTCATCAGCTCATCAGCGTGGGCACGGCGCACCACCAGTTCCCCTTCCAGCTTGGCCAGATCGAAGGCGTGCATCGGCTGCCCGTATTCCAGCAACAGGTAGTTGGTGATGTCGACGATGGCGTCGATGGAACGAATGCCGCCACGACGCAGCTTCTCCTGCATCCAGAGCGGGCTCTGGGTCTGCAGGTTCAGCCCCTTGATGACACGACCCAGATAACGGGGGCAATCGGCCGGCGCTTCAACCCGGATCGGGAAGGTGGCATCGATAGTGGCAACAGCCGGCGTCCAGGTCGGCTCGACCACGTCGACGCTGTTGAGCACGCCGATTTCACGGGCCAGGCCCGCGATGCCGAGGCAATCGGCACGGTTCGGGGTCAGATCCACATCGATACTGACGTCATTGAGTGCGAGGTATTCGCGGATATCGGTCCCGATGGGCGCATCCAGCGGCAGCTCGATGATGCCATCGGCTTCAACGTCGATACCCAGCTCGCTGAAAGAGCAGAGCATGCCGTGAGACGGCTGGCCGCGAAGCTTGGCTTTCTTGATGGTGAAATCACCCGGCAGGGTCGCCCCTACTTTGGCCACACACACTTTCAAGCCCTGACGGCAGTTCGGCGCACCGCAGACGATGTCCAGCAGCTCGGCCTCGCCCACGTTGACCTTGGTCACCCGCAGTTTGTCGGCATCCGGATGCTGGGCGCACTCGACCACTTCACCCACAACCACATTGTTGAACTGGCCAGCCACCGCTTCCACGGCGTCCACTTCCAGACCGGCCATGGTGATCTGCTCGGCCAGTGCGTTGTCACTCAACTCGGTGCGGACCCACTCCATCACCCAGGATTTACTGAATTTCATGTTCTCTCGCCCTTACTTGAACTGCTTGAGGAAGCGCAGGTCGTTTTCGAAGAAGGCACGCAGGTCGTTGACCCCGTAACGCAGCATGGTCAGACGCTCAACGCCCATGCCGAAGGCAAAGCCGGAGTATTTTTCCGGATCGATACCGACCGAACGCAGTACATTCGGGTGCACCATGCCGCAACCCAGCACTTCCAGCCACTTGCCGTTCTTGCCCATCACGTCCACTTCAGCGCTCGGCTCGGTGAACGGGAAATAGGAAGGACGGAAGCGAATGGTCAGATCTTCCTCGAAGTAGTTGCGCAGGAAATCGTGCAGGATCCCTTTCAGCTCGGTAAAGCTGGCATGCTCGTCGACCAGCAGGCCTTCGACTTGGTGAAACATCGGGGTATGGGTCATGTCGTAGTCGTTACGATAGACGCGGCCCGGTGCGATGATGCGGATCGGCGGTTGCTGATGTTCCATGGTGCGGATCTGCACACCGGAGGTGTGGGTACGCAGCATCAGATCAGGATTGAAGTAGAAGGTGTCGTGATCGGTACGCGCCGGATGGTGAGCCGGAATATTCAGCGCATCGAAGTTGTGGAAACCATCTTCAATCTCGGGACCACGGGCAACCTTGAAGCCCATCTCGCCAAACAGGCGCTCGATACGCTCGATGGTGCGGGTCACCGGGTGCAGACCGCCATTCTCGATGCGGCGGCCCGGCAGGCTGACGTCGATGGTCTCGGCAGCCAGCTTCTGATTCAGCACGGCGACTTCGAGGGCTTCACGACGCGCGTTCAGGGCATCCTGAACCTGCTGTTTGGCCTGGTTGATCAGGGCGCCCGCGGCGGGACGCTCTTCAGCGGACAGGGCGCCCAGGCCCTTCATCTGCTCGGTAAAAAAGCCCTTTTTACCCAGATATTTGACCCGGATTTCGTCAAGGGCGGCGATGTCGCTTACGCCCTCAATTTCGGCCCTGGCTTGGCCGACTACTTCTTCAAGCTGTTGCATGTCTTCCTCGTCACCACTCCCGGTACAGGAGCCTTTAGGCTAAATAAGGTCAAGAGGGGAATAATACAAAAAAAGCCCCTTCGCTGACCATAGTTAAGGCCCGCTTTTCTCCCTAGAAATCATTTTGTTATATCAAGTGAGTCTCGAGTTATCCCTTCCCTTGTTCCAAATAGTGTTATCACTATCAAGCTTGTTGGCATATCCTGATGTTTGAAGACCCTATGAAATCGTATTGTATTGACCCATCCGACCTTATGAGCATGAGTGTGGAAGCCAACGGATCGCCGTCAAACACAAAGAAATACAAAGGTTCCACATATCAGGTAGAGTTCCTCCAACCCTCCACGTTAACCACATCTGGTATGCGGTCTTGTATCACGACTCTGACGCTGGCGCGGGTCACTGCTGATGTGTCCATAGGACGAACCAGGGTGATAGACACCATATAATCTGATAGTTAACTCAATAATCGCTTGTAAAGGGCATCAATCCCCCTCCCCTGTTTGGCTACGTCAATACAATCACGGGAAAGACCTGCTATAAACCACAAAATATCAACGTTGATTATCTGTCGGAGACGCTATGAGGCCTACCTCCAATAAAAAGAGATGATGCCGATGACTCAACATCATCTCTTGTATTATTTTATTTAAAATAACAAAGTGAATTAATAACTCTCGTTATATCCGAGTAAATTAAATCACGCATCCTTTGCCAAAAGATATTTGATCAATTGAGTGAACTGCTCTTGTGAGTTGATAGACTCAATTTTTATCATATACTTGCCGTTGACAATAAATGTCGGGGTACTACGAATATTATATTTCTCTGTGTTACGATCGAACTGGCTTACCATGGATGAAACTGCAAAGCTATCAACCGTGTTATCAAATACCTCTACCGGCACACCATTTTCTACAAAGAGCTTTTTAATATCATCACGATTTTGTGGAGCTTGGCGCTGTACCTGGACTTTATGAAAGAGTGATGGAGTTAACTTGCTTTCAACATTAAGTAGTGTCGCGGTGGCATAAGCCCGTTGCATCTCCTGGGCCATATCGCGCCCAAAAAAAGCGACCGCATTCTTCTTGATAGCTACCTCTCTGGGGAGATCATGTTGTAACTGCTCAACGATGGGTTCAAATTTCGCACATGGCGGGCAGTAGTAAGAGAAAAACTCCAATACCTCTGGTTGAGCAGTAGCTGTTTGCTTGAGGACATCATAGTTGACCCCCTCTTTGAACTCTGGAGCCGCATTAGCGCAGGGAAGCATAAAGATAGCAGCAAGGATCAAAAGAATTTTTTTCATAACACTTCCAGTTGATGGTCAGACAAAAATTTCATTATAGGAATTTCGACCTTGCTAAAAGCTGAACAAACATCATCTCTTGTACAAGAATACCATTGCATACGAGGATAATAAATTGTTAATTTAAAAATAAATCTATCCCTGTTGCAATATAATACCGAGCTCCCGCAGCCTCTGGACTTGCGCACCTAGCAGTTATTAAATAATGCAAAGAATAGTTTAGATATAAACTATATATAACCAGAATCGGCACCAAGATAAACATTGATGGAAAATCGCAAAGGCAGCGTAACTATAGGTTTCGAAAAATTATTACGCTAGATAGATAAGATGAAACTTGATTTTTAATTTCAATATTAATTTAGTTTACTAGTGAATATATTTAAATACTTAAATTAAATATTACACCAACAAAAAAGGAGGCCTGAGCCTCCTTTATTTTTTATAACAGAGCTGGATTAGACCAGAGCTGCTTTAGCTTTTTCAACCAGGGCGGTGAAAGCCAGCTTGTCGTGAACGGCGATATCGGACAGGATCTTGCGATCGATCTCGATAGAAGCCTTCTTCAGACCGTTGATCAGACGGCTGTAGGACAGACCGTTCTGACGGGCAGCAGCGTTGATACGCGCAATCCACAGTTGACGGAACTGACGCTTTTTCTGGCGACGGTCACGGTAGGCATACTGACCAGCTTTGGTTACCGCTTGTACCGCTACGCGGTAAACACGGGAACGGGCGCCGTAGTAACCCTTGGCGGCTTTCATTACTTTCTTGTGACGAGCACGAGCAGTCACACCACGTTTAACTCTTGGCATTTTTCACATCCCCCCTTATGCGTACGGCAGACAAGCGACAACACGTTTGTGGTCGGCAGCGGAAACAAAGAACTTCGGTCCCAGCTGACGCTTACGCTTACTGCTCTTCTTGGTCAGGATGTGACGCAGGTGGTTGTGCTTGCACTTGAAGCGACCTGAGCCAGTCTTCTTGAAGCGCTTTGCAGCGCCCCGGTTGGTTTTCATCTTCGGCATTTCATACTCCGCATTGTGAGTGACAACAAAATCGCAAGGCGAACCGACTCATGGAGCGAGCCCCATGAGTCAATTTCTTGTGGGCCTTAAGATTTCTTCTTAGGTGCGAGAACCATCACAGCTTGACGGCCTTCGACTTTCGGGAACGATTCGACTACGGCCAACTCTTCCAGATCGTTCTTGACGCGCTCCAGAACCTTGATACCAAGTTCCTGGTGTGCCATTTCACGACCACGGAAGCGCAGGGTGACCTTAGCCTTGTCCCCGTCTTCCAGAAAGCGAACCAGGTTGCGTAGTTTTACCTGATAGTCGCCTTCGTCAGTGCCAGGACGGAATTTGATTTCCTTGACCTGGACGACTTTCTGCTTTTTCTTCTGTTCTTTGGTGGTTTTGCTCTTTTCGTAGAGGAATTTGCCGTAATCCATGATCCGGCAAACGGGCGGCTCAGCGTTCGGACTGATCTCGACCAGATCCACTTCGGCCTCAGCGGCCAAGTTCAGTGCTTCCTGGATAGAGACGATGCCAAGTGCTTCGCCATCCAGACCAGCCAAACGAACTTCTTTCAGACGGATCTCTTCATTGATCCGGTGAGCGCGGGCTTGCGGTTGCTTGCCCAGTTTTTTTCCGCCTTTTATAGCTTATTCCTCCACTTTCTTTTGTCCGCGGGTCTGAACTTCCTGGGTCAACAGAGCGATGAACTCTTCAACAGGATAAGTGCCCAGGTCAGCCCCTTTACGAGTACGTACTGCAATCTGGCCGGCTTCAACTTCTTTATCGCCACAGACCAGCATGAAAGGTACTCGCTTCAAAGTATGCTCGCGGATTTTAAAGCCAATCTTCTCATTTCTCAAGTCCGCTTTTGCACGAAGGCCCGCATCATTCAATGCTTTGGCTACTTTCACTGCATATTCGGCCTGATTGTCGGTGATATTCATGACCACTGCCTGGGTCGGAGCCAGCCAGGCCGGGAACAGGCCTGCGTACTCTTCAGTCAGGATACCGATGAAGCGCTCGATGGAGCCAAGAATCGCACGGTGGATCATGACTGGCACGTGGCGCTCGTTGTTTTCACCTACATAGGTGGCGCCCAGACGGCCCGGCAGGGCAAAGTCGAGCTGCACGGTACCACACTGCCACGCACGATCAAGACAATCGTGCAGGGTAAATTCGATCTTCGGACCGTAGAAGGCACCTTCACCCGGTTGCAGATCGTATTTCAGACCGTTGAGCTCCAGCGCTTCCGCCAGTGCCTGCTCGGCGCGATCCCACATTTCGTCGGAGCCGATACGCTGTTCCGGACGAGTGGAGAGCTTGACCACGATGTTCTCGAAGCCAAAGGTGCCGTAGACGTCATAGACCATACGAATACAGCCGGAGACCTCTTCCATGATCTGCTCTTCAGTACAGAAGATGTGCGCGTCATCCTGAGTGAAGCCGCGCACCCGCATCAGACCGTGCAGGGAGCCTGACGGTTCGTTACGGTGGCAAGAGCCAAACTCGGCCATACGCAGCGGCAGATCACGATAGGATTTCAGACCCTGGTTGAAGATCTGGACGTGACCCGGGCAGTTCATCGGCTTGATGGCGTACTCGCGGTTCTCGGACTGTGTGGTGAACATGGCCTGGGCATATTTCTCCCAGTGACCTGAACGCTCCCACAGGACGCGGTCCATCATGAACGGACCTTTCACTTCCTGATAGTCGTACTCTTTGAGCTTGCCGCGGATGAAGGTTTCCAGCTCACGGAAGATGGTCCAGCCATCGTTGTGCCAGAACACCATGCCCGGCGCCTCTTCCTGCATGTGATACAGGTCGAGCTGCTTGCCGATCTTGCGGTGGTCGCGCTTGGCGGCCTCTTCCAGACGCTGCAGATAAGCCTTGAGCTGCTTCTTGTCAGCCCAAGCAGTACCGTAGATACGCTGCAGCATCTTGTTGTTGGAGTCGCCACGCCAGTAGGCACCGGACATTTTCAGCAACTTGAAATGGTGGCAGTGACGCATGTTGGGCACGTGCGGGCCACGACACATGTCGATGTACTCTTCGTGATGATAAAGACCGGGCTTGTCATCACGGGCAATGTTCTGATCCAGGATTTCGACCTTGTAGGTCTCGCCACGGGCAGCGAACACGTCGCGCGCTTCCTGCCAGGAGACCTTTTTCTTGATAACGTCGTAATCCTTGGCTACCAGCGCCAGCATGCGCTCTTCCAGGGCAGCCAGATCTTCATCGGTCAGGGTACGGTCAAGATCAACGTCATAGTAGAAGCCGTTGTCGATGACGGGACCGATGGCCATCTTGGTCTGGGGCCAGAGTTGCTTGATAGCGTGACCCAGCAAGTGGGCGCAGGAGTGGCGCAGAATGTCCAGACCTTCTTCGTCTTTGGCAGTGATGATGGCCAGCGAGGCATCGGCTTCGATCAGCTCGCACGCATCCACCAGTTCACCGTTTACCCGACCGGCAATGCACGCCTTGGCGAGACCGGGACCGATGTCCGCAGCCACATCCATGACGGAAACAGAGTGGGCAAATTGACGTTGGCTGCCGTCAGGCAGAGTAATGATTGGCATTATATGTTTCCTTATACAGTGGTGACCCCTACCAAAGGCCACATGTAAGAGCGATAATTCCTTTGATTTCAAGCTCATCGCGCTAGTGTTTCACCATCAACCAAACGGTTAGTACACTGCGTGATACACACTTTGTTTTTTGTGTCGTGCTGTCAATCTCTGGATCCGGCGGGGATTTTATCAAATGTCACCTATCGGGCAAGCGGCATAGGTCGCATTATCCGACCTCTACATCTGGCACATCTTCACTGTTCGGCTTCTCGGCCTCGATGTCACAGACGTAGCCGCCGGCGCAGTCGAGCGAATGGGTGACGCGGGAGATCAGCCACTGGCTGTCGATGTCTGGCCGAAATCCTGTGGTGGTCAGCGGTGCTTCTGCCAGATAGCCTGGGTCTCCGACTGCTGACAGTGCCAGTGTCTCCTGTGCCCGCTCCCTGCGCGATAGCTCGGCGCGGGCGGCGGCCAAGGCCATCTCTTCTGTCGGGTAGTATTGGCGCAGGCGGCGCACTGGCTCCCCCTGCCCCACTTTGACCTCGTTGCGCTTGGAGTTCTTCACCGCATGCCAGTAGGCGACCACCATCCCGGCGGTTTCCCGCTTCGACTTCACCAGGCGGTAACTCGAGCAGTCCCCGGCGGTGATGGTCACCGGTGGCAGCTGCTTGCCACTTACCGAGCGGGACTCCCCACGCTTGGAGAGAATCAACTTGCCAGCAGCCGGCTTGATGATGGCGTCATAGCGCTTGGCCATTCGCACCAGCAGGTTGATATCTGACTCGTCCGATTGATCGGTGTGCGGCAGTGCAATGGCGGCCAGTGACGGCGCCACAGCTGCCTCCATGCCGTGCTCGGTGGCGATGGTCTTGACCATGTCACCAAGGGTGGTACCCTTCTTCCAACTGCGGTTTTTCTGGGTCTGCAGGTTGGTCTTGCCGCCCTTGCTCTTGTCGTAGGTGGCGGCGCGGGCTCTGATGATCAGCTGAGACGGCCAGCCGGCCAGCTCGGCCTCATCGAACACAAACAGCCCCATGTACTGGTTTACCCCGTCATAGCCGAGGTAGAGCTCAAGCTCAGCCCCTTCTGGCGGGATCAGCAACGGCTTGTCAGGATCGGAGTCGTCCAGGGTGATATCCAGCATGTCTGACTCCAGCCCGACCGCATCGGTCAGGGTCAGGCTGACAAAGTGCTCGCTGATCTGGGCGGTGATGTCGGCCTTGTTGGCGATGATCTGCCATGTCGGTGCGATGCGGTCTGTCAGCTCCACAACCTGACCCCTTGCTCCTGCTGCTGCGGGGCGATGTCAGGCATCTTTACCAGTACCCCGGCTGGCAGCACAGGGCCTAGATCTGCAATGCCCGGGTTGGCATCGAGCAGTTGCTCGACCACCCGCCCATCGAGCGTTTCATAAAACTTCCACGCGATGTAGTCCAGGGTGTCGCCGTCACTGGTGCGATAGGTCTGCATCATGCCCCCAGCGTCTGATTGAAGTTGGATGTTTCGGCATGCACCCTGGTTGATTCAACGGCAGACCGACTGCAAGAGCTGGTGCAGCTGCGAACTGCGGTGATCGCCTCCGGATCGGTGGTGGTCATGGTGCTGGATAGCAAGGTGGCCGCGCCGGAGGCCACCGCCCCGGCATTGGATGCCGCCGAGGCCGCCGACATCACGCCATAGATGGCGGATTGCACGTTTTCCAGTGAGTTCAGGTTTTTGCTGGCCTCTTTGAGGTTGCTCACCTGACTTTGCAGATCCCGGGCGGTGCGGATGCTGTTTTGCACCGTGGCAATGACCGGCCCAACCGCATTGCCGATCTCGGCTGCTTTGGCCTGCACCGCATCGAGGGCGCTGGTCATAGAACTGATCGCCGATCCGACCGTGGCAATGGCCCCATCTGCGAAGCTGCCAAGGCCTGAGCTGGCGGTGGTGCCGCTGGTCAGCTTGCCGAGCGAGTCGATCTGGTTGGTCGCCGAATCGGGGAACCGCTTGAGCGCAATGGTGAATTCCTGCTTGCGCGGGGCACCGGCGGCGGCAAAGGTGCCCTGCTTCTCTTCCAGGCTCTCGATCACCCATCGCCCCATCATCTGCCCTGCACCGCCCACCAGATTGAGCGGCTGGCCGCCTCCGGCGAGCTGACGCATCTTGTCGAGCTGGCCACCGCCTCCCTTATAATCCGGATAGATGACGCCCACCAGCGAGATCGCCTCGCTGGCAGGGCCGGTGTATTGCAGGTTTGGCTGCTTGCCGAAGCGATCCTGTGATGCCCAACGGTATTCGCTGCGGCGGGTCAGCTCCTGATAGGCGGCGGTGCTGATGCTGAACTGGAAGGCCCCGAGCTGCATCATCACGCTGGGGCCAAGGGAAAGGCCGATCATTTCTTGTTACCCCTGAAAAACATAGCCATCTGGCATCATGCTGCGAGCACTAATGCCCTGCTGCCGCTTAAGTTCCTTCACCGCTTCTCTGGCTATCTCTTTTGGGTCGGCCCCCGGCGGCGCGTTTATCGTCAGGTCGTACTGGTTATGATTTGTGACGGTTGTTGAGCTCTTGCTTCCGGCGATTTTAGGGAGCGGAGGAAGCGATGGATTTTTCAGTGGCGCGGCTGGATTTTCACCTGACGACTCCCCAGAACCGAAACCGGCCCAGTTCTTGGTCTTTTCCCATGCGTCGCCAATTTTGTTTCCAGCGTTTGTTACCGTGTTTACGGTTGAATTCCACGCGCTACCAACACCACCAGAAACAAGGGTTTTCAGCCCCTCCCAGCGCTTTTTAATGTCATCGATCAGGCCTTTGATTTTTTCAACCGCATAATCAAACTTGCCAACGATGTCATCCCACAGGGCGGTAAAAAATGGCTTCAAGGTATCCCAATTTTCATATACGAGGTATGCAAGGCCAGCGATGGCGGTGATCGCCAATCCGATCGGGTTCATCAGCAGTGCTCGGCCAACCCATATGATGGCTTTACCAACGAACCTGAATGCCTTGCCGAGTATGGTTAACCCACCAGCTGCGGTTGTGCTTCCTGCTCCTGCTACGGTTGCCGCCGCTGATGTCTTGTAAAACAAACCAACGATATCTAGCATCCCACCTTTCAGGAAGGTGAATGCAAACTTGGTGGCAAGAACCGCCAGCCTCATCGTCGTGAATGCACCGGCAGCCATAATCACACCGCCAACCAGTTTTGGGTTTTCGGCAACAAAATCCCGAGTTGCTTGCACGACTGGCGTCAGCGTATCCACCAGTTTTCCCACGGTCGGATCCAAAGCACTGCCGATCGCTTTGGTCAGACCCCACACCGAGTTTGATAGCTTCTCTGTTTTTTCCTTGCTGCTGGCCATGACTGTGGCCCAGTCACGCTCTACCACCCCTTGAGAATCGAGCACCTCCTGCTTGATCTTCTTGTACTCTTCGAGGTTTTGCAGCATGGGGCGAATGAAGTTCTGAACCTGCATGTCGCCGAACAGCTTGGATATCAGTTCCTGATCACCGCCCTTGGTAATGCGGTTTATCTCGGCAATCGCCGCCTCGATGGGGTTGGCTCCTGACGCTTGCGCATCCCGGATCACCTTGGATATGTTGCCGCCCATCTTCGCCGCCTTCTTGGCGGTTTCCTCTGACATGAGCTTGGAGAGGAAGTTGGACAGGTTGTTGGCGGCTTCTGACTCTGATTTTGCGCCCTTCATGGCTATCTGCAGCGCAGAACCCATGGTGGCCACAGCCTCAGTGCCGGTCATCTTCAAGGCTTGGAACGATGAACCAAGCCCGGGCAGCTCGGCAGCCATGGCCTTGAATTCAAAGTTACCCGCCTTGCCCGCCTGCACCAGCATATCCATGGCGCGTTGCATCTGGTCAGGCTTGACCTTGAGCGCATCACCCATGGTGAACGAGGCGCGGGCCACATCCTCAATATCAGATCCGGTTGCTTTCGCCGTTTTACCGATGGACTTGAGGTTGGCTTGTGCCTCACCGACTTTTTGACCGGCAGCGACCAGAAAGCCGAAGGCATTCTTCATGTTCTCCTGGCTGACACCGGTTTGGTCTGAGAGGGTGAGCATGGTGCCGCCGAGATCGGCAACCTGCTTTTTGGTCATCTCAGCGGTCAGGCCGATCATCATCAGGTCATAGCTGAACTGAGATGATTGCTTGAACATGGCGAAAGATGACAGCGCGATCGCCGCACCAGCGGCGGCCGTGTTTACTATCTTCCCGCCCAGCTCACTGCGATTCGCCTTGTTTTCCTGCTGCTGGCGCTGGATCCGGTTAAGCCGTTCATGCGCCTCGCGCAGCCGGTCAATCTGGCTGGTTATGGCGACATATTTTTGACGCAACCCATCCACATTGCGGCCTTGCTTGCCGAATGTCTGGATTGACTGAGACAGGAGCTTTTGCTGCCGTTCGGCATTGCGAATGGCAGAGCCAACCTCGGCGACTCCGCCCTTTACCGAACCAAATGCAGATTTGAGACTGGAGGCAACCGCCCCGCCGATGGTGATGGTTGCCGAGAGTTTTTTATTAGCCATCTTCTTTGGGCAGCCCCTTTATCCACCAGATAAACCGTGACGTGCGCAGGGCGCTGATTTCCGCCAGTGACCAGCCTGTGTGGGAGGCCAGTGCTAACACCGAGTGGCGGAGCTCGTCAGGTGTTAGTTCGTAAAAACGCTGTAAGCCTTCTGCATACGGCCGTAGTCACGCAGCGGGAACTTGCGCACATCGTCAGGTGCAACACCGCACAGGTTGGCGAACATGGTGATCTCTTTGGCTGCATCGCTTCCGCTAATCTGGAAAGCGATCTCTTGATCACCCACGGTCGGCTCGCGCATGCGCAGCACGGCCACTTTGGTGCCGCCAATATCGGCAGGGCGTGACAGGGTGATATCGGCGCTGCAGTCATCGTTGAATTTCAGGTATTCAGGGAGTTCTTTTTCCATGGTCTCACCGGTTTGAGTGGATGAGCCGGCAGGGCTGGCCTGCCAGCATGGTTAGATGCCAAGTGCGTTGCGGGCAGCGGCCAGAATGTCTACACCATTGATGATGCGCACCATGTTCTCGGCGTCGATCTCGTGCACCACATGATCGCCGTGCTGCATCTTGTAATAGGTCAGGCTCATGGCCACCTTGAGCGGCGGCAGGCTGCCAGGCTTGCTGGTGCCTGGGTCGAGTTCTGTGATCTTGCCGCGCATGGTGTGTACAACTGCGGTGGTGGTGCCATCGAACGATTCGAGCTGTTCACGCAGCACCAGCGGTACCCGGGCGCCTTCGGTCACACCGAACAGGGCCAGCACGTTGCGGTCATAGGCCATCAGGCTGAAATCGGTCACCATCTTTTCCATGCCCATGGTCACATCAATTGGCACATCCATCCCACCAGCCCGAAACTCTTCGGTCTGCAGGGTCAGCTTGGGGGCGTTGAATTCATCGACCTGCCCGGCATAGCCGCGGCCATCGACGAAGGCGTTAAAATTCTTGCGAATGTCGCGGGCTGCCATTTAGAAGATCTCCGTGATGTAGTCGTTCACCAGATGGCTGCGGAACGTGATGTGCTCAGCCGGGTACACCGGAGTAAAATCAAAGTCGAAATAGATTTTACCTTGGGCGATCTGGTCTGCAGTGTTCAGGTCAGGGTCAATCCAGCACTCACCACCGAGAATGGCACCCTTGTTAACAAGGCTGCGCAGGTAGGCGTTAACCCCCTCGGTCACGTCGGTGACGTAGTTCTTGGTGATGCCGCGATCCACTGCCCACAGGTGATTCACCAGAATGGACTCGTTGATCATGTCTGCGGTACGCACCACGCAGAGGAAGGCCCACTTCTGATCGCTCGACAGGGTGCGGTTACCCCACAGGCGATAGCCATCCTCACGGATGATGGTGGCGACCTTCTTCTCGTTGAGCAGGTTGGCACGGCTACTGGTGTCGCCCAGGGTGAAATCGATGGGACGAGCCGTGCCGATGATGCCGTTGATGTTCTGGTTCGACGGTGACCACCAGAATCCTCGCTCGTTATCGCTCTTTGCGATAAGCCCCGCAACGCAGGGTGACGCCCATTCGGTGACGTTGTTGCCGTCTTCGTCGGTCTTGATGACCTTGGGATCAACCAGGAACACCCGCCGGCTGCCAAAGTCGCCAGCGTAGGAGATAGCAGCGGCGTCATTGGTGTTGGGGCCATCAGCAATGATGACTGCGCGCATCTTCTCGGCGATGCCGATCAGCTCAGCCACGACAGCATTGCCAACGGTGCCGTAAGATGCGGTTGCCGCTGCGCCAGTACCTGCGCCACCAGAGAAAGCGACTGTCGGTGCGGAGGTGTAGCCACTTCCGGCATCTTCCACGATGACAGAGACCACCTTGCCAGCATCGGTACCGGTGCCGAGCACCGCCTTCGCCTTGGCGCCGGTGCCACCACCACCGCCAGACAGGGTGACTGTCGGGGCGCTGGTGTAGCCGGTACCTTGCGCGGTCACGCTGATGGCAGTCACGCCACCGGTGACCCGCTTATCGGTAAAGCCAGGGGCGATCAGGATCTTCGGCGAGAAGCCAACGGCTGATTTCGCGCCAAGGAAGGCATGAACCCCTTCATAGTTGCCGGTAGTGGCATTGACGCCGCCAAGGATATTGGAGAGCGTGTCGGTGTCGCTGGTGCCCTTCTCAACCCGCACCACGATGATCACCGCGCCGCACTGGTCAAAGATGCTGTCGATGGCAGCAGGCAAGGTGCCCTCTCCGGTGCCCAGCGTATCCAGTCCGGCCGCTTCACGGCGACTGCCCGCGATCAACACCGGGGTGTTAAGCGGGAACTTGGTCACATCCGCGTTGGGGGCGGTACCGATCAGGCCAATGACGCTGGAGCGAACGGTGGTGATAGGACGGGGACCGGAGTCAATATCGATGACCTCGATACCATGCAGGAAGGTTTCAGACATTTGCTGGGCCTCGATGGACACGGTTTATGATCGTGCCGTCATCATGGCTTTGCGGTGCATTCCCATCCTCTTGGGGGATTTCCAGTGGTGGCAGCAATAGAAAACCCCGCCGGAGCGGGGTTTGTTGACCTTATATCAAATGATCTTTTCAGGCTCTGTTGGCCATGACGGTTGATCAGGCCAGCCAGGCTGCTCTGGAATCAGAGTAAGCTCGTAGCGGTAGCGCTGCCAGTCCTCCAGTAGCTTAGTGTGCTCCGGCTTGGCATAGCCGCCATCGACAGCTGGCTTGATGATAGAAATTTGCTGGTTCGCATTGGCCATGCATTTAGCCTGAGTGCTAATTGCCATTTCAGCTGCTGATGGTGGGGTTGGGTCTACCAATATTGGGTACCCGTTAGAACCCGCTGAAATTAACTTACCTTTTGACTGACCATCAAGTAGAGACAGATATTCTTCATTTGATATCTCAACAGCATCAATTGGTATTCCTGCAGGGCGACCACTTGAATAAAACCCCATACTTGATGCAGAAAATAAATATTTCATATTCAACGCCTCACTAATAACCAATGGCTATCCATCGATATTCTGTAGCTACTTGAACTGATCCGCCTGATGAACCTGAGGATACAACCGCACTTGTAAATGACGTTCTATCTATAACCCCTGCGCATTCAAACACGTCTGCGTTTAATGTTGCATTCAACGCGGTTCCAACTACAGCAGCGCAACGATTAGGGAATGCAATAGGAAATATATTGCTATTAACACCAACAGTTAAGCTTGTTCCTGTGCCCCATTGAATTGTGATATTTTTAAGCCAACTTGGCAGGGCGATATATCCTGTTGGAGCCAATAGACAAGAAAACCCATTTTTTAGTTTCTTTGGCGTAACAGATACATCATCAGCTATAGAGTTATCTACTTGTGACTGAGAGGCATAAGATGTAACTCCTTTTGTTGACTCCGTTGCAGGTGCATGCTCATCAGCGAATACCAGCGCTGTAGAACCTACATTTACGGTTCCAGAATTAGCTAAAAACCATATCTTTCCAGAATTAATTACCCCCTCCTCTACTGCTACTCTTGCACCTCCGCTAAGTTTTGTTCCATTATCTGCATCTGTGGCACGGACCCATCCCTGAGCGGCTGCCAGATAAATACCGTTCTGCGCGGCGGCTGTCTGGTCTTTTACCAACACTCGATCGCCAACAGTCAGCACCACGCCGTCAACGGTCTGGACCCCAGATAGGGTGATATTAGCCGTTGTAGCAGCGCGCACGCTCTGCTTGGCATCCAGCTTTTGCAGCTCTCCCTGCACATAGTCTTGCGATGCGATCCATGACGGGGTTAACTGGCCTGAATTAAGCTGATCGATCTGCTGTTTCAGAAAGGCGGTTCGGTTGGCCAGCCCTTTAGCCTGAGCGTTGGCAATACCATTAGGGCCTCCCAGAACCGGATCCGTGGTTTCGATTTGATAGATGCCAGCATCATAGCTGGGGGTCTCTGTTACGTTTGCCATTATGCAGTCCCGTAGTTATAGGTGCCGTCATAACGAAGTGCCCCGTCATACAGGTTGGCAACCTCGGTGTAAATTAATGCAACCAGGTGGCAGCGTGCCGGCGCGGTATATTTCAGGATGCGGCGCACCTGTTCTGCCTGTTTGTTGGTGATCGGTCTGTCAAGAATTACCCGGTACTTGGCCCACTCATCAGGCGATCCAAAGGTTGATAGACCGTCATACTTGAGAGCGCCGTTATAGGTTGCCCCGTAAATCCCCTCGATGAGCTGCGCAGTGCCGTAACCGGCATTGGCAAGGGCTCGGCGAACAGACCACACTGACCCCTTGCGGCGCTGTACCGATACTGCCTCGCGGATGGTCTGGCGTTTTGCCTCATCAGACCAATCCGGTGACCACTCATCACACCCGAACGCCCATGCCAACCACGGCAGCAGATCGGATGGGCAATTGTCTGGGCTCCATATCTCGCGGGTGCGGATAGGCACATCAGACAGCCGCGCAACCGTAATCGCCAGTGCAACCTCTTGGGCGCTGGCTCTGGATGGCAGCAGGGATACGCTACTCACGGATCACCCCGGCGGTGATATTGATAGCGGTACAGTGCGGGGCCTGATTCCACTGGATAGGGATATCAGCAGGCGGTGAAGATAGGTTGACCTTCTGCACCCCTGGGGTGCGCAGCGCGGCATAGACCCCATCGAGGGTGATATCCATCCCGAGCTTGTGCATCTCGGCGGCATATGCTTGCGCGCTTGCGGTGGCTGCATCAAGCACCTGCTGTTGCCCAACCCCTGGAAAGAAGTCGAGCACGGCAGTGATCTGGAAGTTCACCACGTCGGCGGCAGACACAACTACAGTGTCGCACAGCGGCCGCACGATCTCGGCGTTGGTAGCTGAAATCACTGCATCCAGCGTGGCCTGTGGCGGAACACCAGATCCGGTTCGAGATAGCACGGCAATATTGACTCGCCCAGGAACCAGGCTATCAACCCCAACATCCAGCACATCGCCTGATGCACTGAGTGCGTGATAGGTGTAGCTGCCGATAGATCCTGCCGTGGTGTACCCCTCGAACGACAACAGGATGCGCAGGCGGTAATCATCGTTCTCTTCCATCACATCCTCAGTGGGCGGGATGGCGATTGGATCACCTGGGGTAATAATCAGGCGAGGTACATTATTGTTGGCACCTATCTGATCAAGATCTGCATCATTGGCGAACGCCAACATCACTGCCTTGGCGGACTCATTGGCCCGCTGGCGGATAAGCATCTCACGATACGCTGCAACCTCAAGGATCTTGAATGCTGGGTCACTCTCCACCAGCGCAGAGAAAGACGGGTCGCGACTGATCAGGTCAGCCACCATCTCGGAAAGGATAGTTTCGTAGTCGAGCTGCTCAACCACCACTGGCGGCGGCAGTTGGGAAAGATTGACGGCGGTAAAAGCGCTGGTCATTTGATAACGATTCCATCAATCAGAACTTGCTGGCCGTCTGGCAGATACTCGCCATAGAGATCCAGTTCGATATAACCGGGGGATGCGGCAACCGCCTGCACCTGCTCAAGGCTGAAACGGGGCTCCCATTGCTGCAGCGCCTCCGCCGTGGCGGCATAGATGTCGATCAGCGTAGCGCGATTCATGGGGGCATCAATCAGGCTGGGGATCCGGCTGCCATAGGCGCGGCGCATCACTCGGGTGCCGATACGGGTACCCAATATGTCGGTGATGCTTTGGCGCAGGTGCTGGATCCCGCTCAGGCGCTTGCCTGTGAGTGAATTGGTGCCGTTCATGGTTGCATTGTTGCCAGCCACCACGTTCAGCACCTCTTGGGGGATTTCCGTCAGATTGGGCCGTCTGAGTTAGCGCTGCCGCGCTGGATGCCGCTGTGGGCGTGATCTGACCCGATATTCTTGCCGTTGTGGGTCACCTGCCCACCTTTCATATCAATACCGCCAGCGGTGATGACAAAGGTGACTCCGCCCACACCAAGGGCAATCTGGCCGCGATCGGCGGTGATGGTGGTGCCACCGATAGTGGCGTTAAGGGTGTGGCTGACGCTGTCATAGCTGATGGTGGTGCCATCATGAAATACCGTCTTTTCAACGTTGCCTCCACTGGACGGAGCGGGGTTACTCTCCGAGTACAAGCTGCAGACGATCACCGCCTGCCCAAGATCGCCATATGGAGACAGGATCAGCACCTGCTCGCCAACGCTGAGCGGGCTCCACGTCTTGGTATGCCCTGCCCGATCTGCACCGAACGGCAACCAATCAGACTCGAAACCGGAGACAGCCACCTTGACCCGCGGCGCATCAGGGTCTGAGAAATCTTTATCTACTACCACCCCTACCCTGATCAGGTTGGCAATCTGGCGCGACAACTCGCCAATGCTGTAATCGTTCATGGCGCCACCTGGGTGTATTTATCCTCATTACCAAGGCCAATATCCGGCGCAATACCGCTGAAAATGGTGGTTGGTGTGATGCCTTCATCGGTCCAGACGGTTTCGCCCAGGTGCAGCCGCTGCTGCCACTCGACCCGCCACACTTCGAACTGGGAGAGATCCTGATCCTGCCGGCGACCCATCACCGAAAAGTCATCCTGATAGGCGCCGATCACCATCGCCTCTCCGGTTGGCAATTTCTTGGTGTGGTCGGCAGGGTTGGTCCAGCGCCGCATCCGCAGCCACGCCTCCAGCGCAGCGGCCAGCATCCGGATGGATAGCTTGGCCTTGGTCATGCTTCCAGCCTGAGCCCTAAATCCGATCACCAGCTCCGCCTCGAACTTTGCCAGCACAGCCAGCTGCTCGGTGCCGGGGTCGTTATCTGGATCGGCTTCCAGCTCGGTGAGCTCCAGCAGGCATGCCGGGGTGACCAGTGATTTGCGATCTTCACGGTAGAATTCGACCGTTAGCAGGTTGGGGAAAGCGGCCTTGATATCGGCCACGATGGCATCGTGCACCACAGAGAGATCGATATTGGTATTGGCGTTCATCGCTCACCTATCTGGAATTTGACGCGGGCATTCAGATCCCTCTTGAAGTTATCCCAAAATATATCGAGCATTTTATCCACAAAGACTTCGTCATATATGAAATCCATTGCCTTATCAGCAACCTGAATTGTCTGCTCTGTTATTGGAAGTCTTTCCTTTCCCTTGCGCTTAAATATTGTTCTCTTTCCCTTAATTTTACTCTTGGCAACAAAAGCGCCATCAAACTGGTCACCTCTAAATTCAGCACCAGTTTTATTCTGTCTAGCCGTACCATTAAAGCTGGATACTGGCATATCGTTCAATCCATACCAGATTGTTACATCTGAACCTGAACGGCGGCGGCCTGTGCTGTTCATGCCAGATCGAAGGCTTAACTTGAGTCTTTTCTTTAGCTCTCTTGCCGATCTAAGGTTGAGCTCTGACACTAGGCCTCTGGCTGACATTCGCCTAAGCGTTGTTGCCGTTCTGCGCATCGCTCTATTCCTGTCTCTTATACACATCTC
>NZ_CAWMDN010000118.1:0-107364 GCF_963866575.1 Aeromonas sp. L_1B5_3 | reverse complement strand
CGTCCCGGTGAACGGTTACTACAGTGGGTTCATCATCGCGGTAAAAATGAAGCGGCCTATTCGGCCGATTCATTTTTTTATTCAGTTGTTTGGCAACCGGAAATAAATGCAGCCCATGCATCCATCATGGGCCGCCGCTGGTCCAGCAAGTCGGTGCGATGGTACGCTGCCTCTACCTTGTTTTGTACTGTGTGGGCTAACGCTCGTTCAGCAAGATCCCGCGCATAACCCTGCTCGCTGCACCAGTCGCGAAAGCTGGAACGAAAGCCATGTGCCGTTGCCAGACGGCCAGGAGTAGAGCTTGGCGCTTTTACCCGTCGCAAAAATGTCGTTAGTACCATATCTGATAGGGGGACTTGATCGCGTGGAGAAGGGAAGACCAATTCATCATGCAACCCCTGTAATCCCATCAGGATCTCAACAGCTCGAAGAGATAACGGGACGCGATGCATTTGTTTGGCCTTCATTCGTTCTGCTGGCAAGGTCCAGATCTTTGCTTCCAGATCTACCTCTGACCATTTCATCGCTCGGACTTCACCTGAGCGGCAAGCGGTCAGGATCAAGAACTCCAGCATTAAGCGAGTAACATCGTAACGTTGTATTGTCCTCAGATGCTGCTGAACAAAGGCTGGAATATCACGCCAGGGCATCGCTGGCTGATGCTCTGTACGAACGGCTTTACTGGGTTGCAGCGGGAGCAAGTGATTTACCACATCGACCGGATTTGCTTGGCAGTGACCATGCGCCCAGGCCCAAGCCATGACCGCATGCAGCCGTTGTTTCACACGGCTGGCAGTTTCAGGGATCTCCAACCAGATCGGCATTAAGACCTCAGCGATCTGTGCAGGGGTGATGGCAGAGATTGAGTACTGGCCAATCATGGGGAATGCATACTGCTCGAGCGTCGAGATCCACTGTTTGCCGTGTTTGGGGTTTTTCCATCCAGGCAGCAGTTTGGAGTGAACTTCTCGAGCCGCAGCCTCAAAAGTTGGGATAGAGGGTTTGCTCTCTTCTGCACGTTTGAGTTCGAGTGGGTCAAGGCCATTGGCGAGTTGCTCTCGCATCTTCTGTCCTTGCTTGGTGGCATCGGCGATTGATATCTCTGGGTAAGAACCAAGCCCCGCATTTCTGCGTTTGCCGGTCACTGGGCTGACATAACGAAGCACCCAGTTGCCACGGCCTTTCGCTGTTGATGGATGAAGTGCAAGGCCTGTTACGCCACCATGTGCAATAGCTTTGTCATCTGGCTTGAGATTACGTGCTTTAGTATCGGTAAGAAGTGCCATAGGGAAGATTCCTTGAGAATGTGGCATGCCATGGACTATGCCATCCATTGTGCCATTTAGTACGGGATAGAGTCATTTTTAGTTGGACCACACTGGACTAATTTATTTGTAAGATGTTGATTTTATATGGGTTTGTTGGATGTGGCTGGCTTTGGCTGGACTTGATTCAGGCGGTCTCCCTCACCGCCAAATTGCAAAGCCCTGATGGAGACATCAGGGCTTTTTGCTTTTCTGCTTTTTCACCGGTTGGCCTCTGGCTATAACTCTGTCGCCTTACTCAGGATCCAGCTCCTGCGGGATCACCTCGCGCTTTTTCAGGGTGGAGAGATAGACCAGCAGGGCAATGGCGGCCAATAAGGCTGCCGAGGCGGAGTATCTGCTGAGCTCCAGCCCCCCTTTGCCAAGCGGCTTGTCGAGGAAATCCCCCACCACTGCCCCTAGCGGACGAGTGATGATGAAAGCGGCCCAGAAGAGCAGGGTGCGTGAGACCCGGGTCAGCAGGTAGGTTGCGACAATGGCCAGCAAGATACCGCCAAAGAGCACCATGCTGCCGGTATAGCCAAAGCCGCCATCATCGGCCACCCAGTCCCCCAGCGCAGTACCCAGCGTCTGGGAGAACATGATGGTGATCCAGTAGAACATCTCGGTTCTGGATGAACTGATGTCACTGGTCGCTATGCTGCCCTGAAATTTGTACCACACCAGAAAAGAGCCCATCAGCAGCAGGAACAGCAGGGTTGACCCGCCTGCATAGCCCATCCCCAGTGAACGATCGGCAAAGTCTGCCAACGTGGTGCCCACGGTTGTGGTGGCGATAATGGTTGTCCAGTAGAGCGCCGGGTTATAGCGCTTGGCAGAAATCTGGGCGCCGACGGCAATAAAGAAGATCACGGCAAAGATGCCGGTACTGACCAGATAGCCGAGATCCATCGACATGGATACCGCATCTCCTCCGGTTTCTCCCAGAGTCGTTGCCAATATTTTGGTGAACCAGAATGCCAGGATGATCTCCGGCACCTTGCTGACTGAGTGAGCGACGCTGTTATGCATAATGCACCATCCTGTGGTTTGACGAAGAGCCGTCAGCAATGAGCATGTCGGGGATCTCTTAAGAGAGGCTTAAGGTCACAGAGGGGATGGCAAGAAAAGATCATTTTTGACCAGCTGCAAACTTTGCGGGTATCAGCGGGATCTTAATTATTCCTTAAGGTTCAAGTTTTATTGTCCGCCAGCAATTCAATAGTTGATAAAGCTCACATTGTAACAAGGTGTTACTGATTAATTGAGAGGGCTATCAACTGGCGCTGTTAGTATCCCGGTGCAGCCTTGGTTCAGGTTGCGTTCAATTTTCCGGCATTTGGTTCAAGAGGTGGTGTTTCGGTGGTAAAAATCAGAGTTGTACCCTTTATCTTCCTGTTGGCACTGATATTTGCCTTCCTGCTTAACTGGCCCGTGTTGCTTCACTTCTACGATATCCTCAGCAATCTGGAGCACTTCAAGATCGGATTCGCCATCTCGATCCCGGTGCTGCTGGTGGCGGCGCTCAACTTCGTTTTCATGCCCTTCTCCCAGCGCTACTTCCTGAAACCCTTCTTTGCGTTTCTCTTTGTGACCGGCGCCATCGTCAGTTACACCATGCTGAAGTATCGGGTCATGTTCGATCAGGAGATGATCCAGAACATCTTCGAGACCAACCAGAGCGAGGCCTACTCCTATATCAGTCTGCCCATCGTGCTCTGGGTGGCGCTGGCCGGTGTATTGCCCGCCGTGCTGCTCTTCTTTGTCAAAATCGAGTACCCGAAAAAGTGGTATCTGGGGCTGTTCCAGCGCGCCATCTCCATGGCTGCATCCCTGGCTATCGTGGGCATCATAGCGGCGTTTTACTATCAGGATTACGTTTCGGTCGGGCGCAACAACCAGACGCTCAATCGCGAGATCGTGCCGGCCAACTATGTCTACAGCACCACCAAGTATCTCTACAAGCGCTACGTCGCCGAACCCATTCCGTTCACCACCCTGGGTGATGATGCCAAGCTAGTCGCGAAAGAGGATAAACCGACCCTGATGTTCCTGGTGGTGGGGGAGACAGCCCGCGGCAAGAACTTCTCGATGAACGGCTACGAGAAAGAGACCAACCCCTTTACCAGTCAGGCCGGGGGCGTGATCTCCTTCAAGGACGTGCGCTCATGCGGGACGGCTACGGCGGTGTCGGTGCCCTGCATGTTCTCCAACATGGGGCGCAAGGAGTTTGATGACAACCGGGCCCGCAACAGCGAAGGCCTGCTCGATGTGCTGCAAAGAAGCGGGGTCTCCATCTTCTGGAAGGAGAACGACGGCGGTTGCAAAGGGGTGTGCGATCGGGTGCCCAACATCGAGATCAAGCCAAAAGATCACCCGCAGTTCTGCGACAAGAACACCTGCTATGACGAGGTCGTACTGCAAAATCTCGACGACGAGGTGGCGCAGATGAAGGGCGACAAGCTGGTCGGTTTCCATCTGATCGGCAGCCACGGCCCGACCTACTACAAGCGCTATCCGGATAACCATCGCCAGTTCGTACCGGACTGCCCGCGCAGCGACATCGAGAACTGCAGCGATGAAGAGCTCACCAACACCTATGACAACACCATCCGCTACACCGATTTCGTGATTGCAGAGATGATTGCCAAGTTGAAAACCTACGAAGATAAGTACAACACGGCGTTGATCTACCTCTCTGATCACGGCGAGTCGCTGGGGGCGATGGGGCTCTACCTGCATGGCACGCCCTACAAGTTTGCCCCTGACGACCAGACCCGGGTGCCGATGCAGGTCTGGATGTCGCCGGGCTTTGCCAAAGAGAAGGGGATGGATCTGAACTGCCTGCAGCAAAAAGCGGCAGACAATCGCTACTCCCATGACAACCTTTTCTCTTCTGTGCTCGGGATCTGGGATGTCAGCACGGCGGTGTACGACAAGCAGCTCGATATTTTCAGCCAGTGCCGCACCGTGCAGTAAGGTGAGGGCCGACTCGGGGCGCCAGAGCGCCCCTTTTTTATCCCCAAAATTGTTCAGTTTTTATATATGACTTTCTCCATTTGTTTAGATGCTATGTACGAAATGGAGCGGGTTGCCATCAAAAGAGGAAGCGAAAATGGCCAAACCTGGCGCTACAGGGATCACCCGGATTATCCATGCCACCCGTTACAGCATGAAGGGGCTTTCGTCCGCCTGGCTGCATGAGGCTGCCTTTCGTCAGGAGCTGCTGCTGATCATATTGCTGATGCCGCTGGCCTTTCTGGTGGGGGATGGGCTGACCCAGATCCTGCTGCTGATGGTCATCAGCTGGCTGGTGGTGATCGTGGAGATCCTCAACTCCGCCGTCGAGGCGGTGGTGGACCGAATTGGCTCCGAACATCACGAGCTTTCCGGTCGGGCCAAGGACATGGGCTCTGCCGCCGTCTTTATCGCGCTGGCGCTCAACGTGCTGGTGTGGGGGGCGCTGACCGGCCGCAATCTGCTGGGCTGGTGGTGATCAGCCGTAGTTGACGAGACCCCGAATACAAAAAGAGAGGGCGACCCTGTGGTCGCCCTCTCTGTTTTCATCGCCGCTCAGGGTGTGGTGAGGGTCATGTGCTTGGTGATGGCCTGATAGAGCACCGGGTAATCATCCTCAAAGTGGTGGCCGCCCGGCAGAGTGACGGTGGTGACGTTGGGCTGGTTGAGACGGGGGCAGAGGCGGTCGTCGTCATCGTCATCGGCACCTTGCAGGCAGACCATCGGCAGATCCCGTATGGTTTTTACCTGCGGCTCGGTCGGATAGCTGCGCGCCTTGTGGGTCAGCATGTCGCTGACGTGGATCTCGAAGTCCGAGCTGGTGGAGGGGGAGAGCATCACGGCCCCGACCAGTCCCTGACGATAGTGCTCCGGCAACCGGTTGATGACGAAGGGGACAATCTCGGCACCAAACGAGAAGCCCACCAGCAGCCAGCGGGGACGCTGCCAGCGAGTCTGGTAATCATCGAGGATCCGCTCCAGATCGGCGGTCACCTGCTCCGGGGTTTTCTTCTTCCAGTAGTAGGTGAGGGAGCTCCAGCCCACGACCGGCATGCCGTGCAGCTGAAATTGGGCGCTCAACCCCTTGTCGAGGGCCGCCCAGCCACCATCGCCGCTGAGAAAAATCACCAAAGGGGCGTCGGATGGCTGCTTGACCGGCAGCTCAATCAGGCTCAGGTCATCCTTGACCGGGGCGGCGTGCGCCGCAAAAGACGAAACGGGCAGTACGAGACTGAGTAACAGCAATATCAAGGCTCTCATTGGCCATGCTCCTATTTCTTGATCAGCCCCAGCGGGCCGCGGCTAATCAGGGTGATCAGGTGAGTCAGGGTTCTGGGCAGTACCAGCTTGCTGCTGCAGAGCAGGTAGCGGGGTTCCCAGCGGGGCGAAAATTTCTCCTTGTAGCGTCTGAGCCCCTGAAAGTTGTAAAAACGGCTGCCACGCACAAACAGGGTATTGCCAAGACGGGCCCAGTAGCTGTTGAGCGGGTGATCGTTGAAGCCGGACATGGGGGCCATCCCCAGATTGAAGCTGGCGTACCCTTGCGCCTTGCCCCACAGCAGCAGTTCGACAAAGAGAAAATCCATGATGGGGGCAGTACCGGTATCCAGGCTGTAGCGCATCAGATCGATGGAGAGCATCTCCTTGTTATCACTCACCCAGAGGTTGGCAAAGCCGACGATCTGCCCCTCGTGCCACACCAGCGCAGCCGGGCTCAAGGTCAGGTAGTCAGGCTCGAAGCGGCCGACCGAGAAGCCCTTCTCCTTGCCCATCTTGCTCTGCAGCCAGGTATCTGAGACGGTCTGCAATCTGGGCAGCAGGGGGGCCACGGCGCTTGCCTCGACCACCTCGAAGGTCAACCCTTCCCGTTTGCCTTTGGCGTGGCTCTGGCGCAGGTTGCGCAGCCGGCTGCCCGCCAGATCGAAGCTAGCCAGATCGACCATCGCCTCTTCACCGAGCTTGAAGGGGATCAGCCCCAGCTCCAGATAGAGCGGCAGATAGCGGGCCGAGACCTGATAAAAGACCGGGTTGGCGTCGTGCTCGTCGCACCGCTCGCGAAATTGCCAGAGCAGCTCTTCGATCTGCTCGGGGCGACCGACGGGATCCCCCATCACAATCCAGCTGTTGCCCTCGATACCATACATCAGGAAGGCGTCGCCGGCGGGGTGGAACAGCAGGGACTTGTCCTGCAACTGGGCCAGATAGCCGTGGATCCCCCCTTCGCGCACCACCAGCTCGTGAGCGCGCGCCAGCGTCTCCTTGTCCGGCTTTTCGCCGACTACGCGCAGCGGTGCAAGCAGCTGGGCAACCCCGGCAATGGCCAGCACGGCCACCACGCTCCCCATGGCGCGCAGGCCGCGGGCAGCCCCGCCGTGGGGCGAGAAGTGGAACCAGAGGGCGTGGTCATACTCCACCTGACGGTAGGAGAAGAGCAGCAGCCACAGCGCCCCCAGCAGCACGGCGCCGACTGAAATGAGCCAGCCCGGGGTGTACTGGGGATAGAGCAGCGACCCTTTGCGATAGAAGAGAGAACGGCAGGGGGTCATGATGAGCAGGAAGCTGCCGAGCAGCAGGGCTGACTCCCAGTCACCCCCCTTGAGCAGGGAGAAGGCGATCCCCAGTACCAGCAGCAGCTGGGTGATGCGAAACGCGGCGTCGTGACGGCGATAGAGGCTGCGTGCCAGCAGGATCAGGAGGATACCGCTCACGCTGCCGAGCACGTGGGAGAGCTCGAGCAGGTGGAGCGGCAGCACCTGCAGCCACACTTCGATGTGGCTGCGCATGGTCGGGATCATGCCCGAGCAGAGCAGCAGGCTGCCGGCGGCGAAGGTGCCCACGCTGATCAGGGCAGGCAGAAACTCCTGAATGGCGCTCATGATCCCCTGCAACCGCTGCCAGCGAGCCTTCTGGTGCAACATCTCCTGACTGGTAAAGAGCAGCAGGGCGCAGAGGAATGGCAGTACGTAATAGATGCAGCGGTAGAGCAGCAGCGAGGCGAGCAGCTTGTCGGCCGGCAGGTAGTGGGCCAGCAGCAGGCTCATGCTCGCTTCGAACACCCCGATCCCGCCCGGCACGTGGGCCAGCACCCCGAGGAAGCTGGCCAGCACGAAGGCACTGAGCAGCACGGGGTAGGGGACGCTATCGGTGGGTAACAGCACAAACAGCACGGCGGCGGCGGCCATCCAGTCCGCCAGCGCGACCAGCAGTTGCAGCAGGCGTACCTTTATCCCGGGCAGGATCAGGCTGTGTTCGCGCCAGGAGAAGCTGGGACGGGGCCAGAGCAGATAGCCCAGCACCAGCAGCAGGGCGCCGGCACCGGCCAGATGGAGCAGGCTGTAGATCCAGCTTGGCCAATCGGGTAGCAGCTGGGCCGCCGTGCTGCCGAACAGCAAGGCACTGCCGCCCCAGCCGAGCAGCCCGAGGAAGAAGGTGATGGAGCAGAAGAGTACCACCCGTGCCACCTCGCCGGTCGCCAGTCCGAGGGCCGAGTAGATCCGGTAGCGCACCGAGGCGCCCGTCAGCAGGGCGAAGCCCAGCGTGTTGGAGAAGGTGTAGGCGATAAAGGAGGTGACTCCCACCTGTTGCCAGGGGAGCCGCTTGCCCAGCGCATGCAATGCCAGCATGTCATAGCCACAGAGCAGGCCATAACTGAGCAGGGTCAGCAGCAGGGCGCCAGCCAGCGTGGGCAGCGGTTGTGACCAGATGGCGATACGAATATCGTGCCAGTGCCATGAATGGGTCAGATGATAGAGTACGGTCAGGGCGGCGCCCAGCAGCAGCAAGCTGCAGAGCGGGCCTAGCCATTTAATGAGATGACGCCACATTCCATGTTCCTATTGTCAGTTCAAACGATGAGCGTTGATGAGGTTACGGTAATGGGTTGGATGATGCGCGATAGCCTGAATAATGTGCGGCAGTGTCATGAGGTTATTACGATAGTCGGCATGATGGAACAGCAATGATCTTGTCATGTGGAACCTGCTTGGCAGAGGCAGTTTTCATCATGACCAGATGAAAAGGGAGGCAACCGGCCTCCCTTTTATCTCTCCGCTCTACTCTTGTTCTGTTATGTACAGATTGACGGTCTGGTCGTCACTCAAGGGTCAGAGGCGATTACTTGGTTTTCGGCGCGACTTTGACGGACGGCGCTTTGTGCGCAGTTTTATGGTGCTTTTTCACAACCTTGGTCTGGGTCGCTTGCGGGGCGGCAGTTTTGGTCGGGGTGGCAGCCATGGTGAAACCGGAAGTCAGGGCGAAAACGGCGGCCAGAGTCAGGGGAATGATTTTTTTCATGGTCAATTTCCTTATTCGGATTGGTGGTATGGAGCGTTTCTCCATGGCTTCATCCTATGACGCTGAGCGCGGTACTTCAGTGAGCACTTGGTGACGGTTTGTATCCAAATGTACAGGGAGGGTGAGGCAGAAGCGGGCCCCCTTGCCGGTGGGAAGCAATGCCACATCACCGCCGTGGTGGAGCGCTATGCTGCGCACAATGGCAAGCCCCAGCCCGGTGCCGCCGGTGCGGCGATCCCGACTCTGATCAAGACGCACGAACGGCTCGAAGATCTGGTGCGCCAGTGCGGGGTCGATACCCGGCCCGTCGTCGCTGACTTCCAGCAGATAGTTCTCCTGCAGCCGCGAGATGGAGAGGGTAACCTCGCTTTCGGCGTAACGCAGGGCGTTGCCGATGAGGTTCTCGACGGCGCGTGTCAGCAGACGATGATCGCCGCACCAGGGCATCTTGATGGGTGGCAGAGCGAGGGTCAGGTGTTTCTCCGGCCGCAACGCTTGCCAGTCGCCGAGGTGATGCTCTGCCCAGCTGCCCAGCTCCAGCTCATCCCGCTGCAGTGGCAGCTCGGGTCGATCCAGCTTGGCGTAGGTCAGCATCTCTTCGATAAGGGAGTCCAGTGCCCCCAGATCCCGCTCCAGTGCCTGCTGCTCTTCTGCGGCAGGGGCAGGATCGAGCATGGCAAGCCGATAACGCAATCTGACCAGCGGGGTACGCAGCTCATGGGCGATGGCATCTGTCAGCTGCTTGCGGCTGGTGAGCATGGCTTGCAACTGGGCGGTCATCTGATCGAAGGTTCGCCCCACCCGGGCCAGACTGCTGCCCGGCGGCAGGTTGGTGCGGCAGGAGAGATCGCCATCGCCTACCCGGCGGGCCGTCTGCTCCAGTTGCAGCAAGCCGCGCCAGTGCGGACGCAGCCAGAGCAGGATGGGCAGCCCGAGGGAGAGGCCAATGATCAGCAGCAGTCCCACATCGACCCAGTGCAGTTCGTGCAGGTAGGAGAGATAGGGCACCGGGCCAACGATAAGCACCTGATCGGTATCGGGGATCCGTTGGAGGAAGGTGTCATCCTCCTCGACGATGACGATATTGCCGGCGGCAAGAAATGCCTGATCCTCGCTGGCAAGGGGCTGATGGGCCAGCTCGCCAACCTTGAGGGGGAGGGTGAACTGGCTGCTCTGCTCGGCCAGCCGATCTGGCCAGCGCTCGGGAGGAATTCTGGCCAGCTCGTCGGTCAGCAGGCCAAGGGTGCCTTGCATCATCCGCTCGAGATAACGGTCGCCGGCTCGCTCGGCGGTGACCTGATAGACCACGCCAACCAGCAGAATCGCCAGGGTGAAACAGCCGATCAGCAACAGATAGAACTGGATAAAGAGACGGCGCATGGTTGTGCTCCCTGATTAAGGCTATTCCCAGGCGTGGGGGACGAAAAGGTAGCCCTTCTGGCGCACCGTCTTGATCCGGGTCGGGTTGTCAGGGTTATCGCCCAGTTTGCGGCGCAGGCGGGAGATGGCCACATCCATGCTGCGATCCTGACCGTCATACTCTCGGCCGCGCAGGCTGCGGAACAGGGCTTCCCGCCCCAGGATCTGGCCGGCGTGGCTGGCAAGCTCCCACAACAGATCAAAGTCGGCAGTCGAGAGGGCAATGCTCTCGCCATCGAGGCGAACATCCCGCCCCGGCCCATCGACCAGCAGACGGCCAAATTGCAACTGCTGCGGCACACTGCCGGCGGCGGCGATCGGTTGCGCGGCAGTTTGCTGATGCTGGCGGAACTGCACCCGCAATCTGGCCAGCAGCACGGGGGGAGGCGTGGTTTTAAGGATGTAGTCGTTGGCACCCAGCTCCAGGCTCAGGATCTGGTTCATGTCGCTGTCGAGCGAAGTGAGCATCACGATGGGGCCATCAAAGCGTGGCCGCAGATCCCGACAGAGGGACATACCATCCTGTCCCGGCAGCATGATATCGAGCAGCACCAGATCCGGTTGTTCGGCTTCGACCCTGGCCAGCGCCATATCGCCTCTGGGTTCGAGGATCACTTCCATATCGTGGCGGCCGAGCCAGCTGCTGATGAGCTGGCCAATCTCGGGATCATCTTCAACAAAAAGAATGCGTTGCATAGAAAAGCTCCAACCGGAAGCAGGAGAAAAGAGGAGCTGTCAGCATATCAATGCCGCTTGGGAAATACAGAAAAAGAACGAGGGAGGGTTATATGGGACGCGCGATGAATAAGAGTGATAGCCGGGTGGCGGAGCAATCATGAGGCTCTGGGCCATTAGCATTTCAGCCACTCAGGGCATTGTGCGATGAGACATGCGGGGATATAAACGCAGAAAATGGCGGTGTAGAAACAAAAAAACCGGCCTAGGCCGGTTTTTTGACAAGCCAGAAGGCTTGTATCTTGCCGTATTGGCAGCGTTGCGCCAAACGACGGAATAATGGGGTGGCTGATGGGGCTCGAACCCACGACAACCGGAATCACAATCCGGGACTCTACCAACTGAGCTACAGCCACCACTGAAAACAGCATTGATTCTTCAACAAATTGAGAATCAATGGCGCGCCCTGCAGGATTCGAACCTGCGACCCACGGCTTAGAAGGCCGTTGCTCTATCCGACTGAGCTAAGGGCGCTTTTCTCGACTCGCCTGAATGGCAGATCGATAAACTTGGTCGGTGATAAAGGATTCGAACCTTTGACCCTCTGGTCCCAAACCAGATGCGCTACCGGACTGCGCTAATCACCGAAATTGTTGCTTTCAACTTGCCAGCATAACGACATGAGCCGTACTGGGCAACGGGGCGGCATCATAACCAAGCAAAAGAGCCAGCGTCAACGTATTTTTCCCCCAGTAAATTCAAGTGCCTACTTATTGCCCGTTGCAGGCCAGACCTCTCTTGGACGCTAACATCCCGGCTAAAAAAATGCGACAATGCGCGGCAGTTGAACACATGGTGAGTGGAGAACGATGTCTGCCAAAATCATAGATGGAAAACAGGTTGCGCAAACGATTCGCAGCCAGGTCGCGGCACAGGTCCAACAGCGGTTGGCAGCAGGGAAACGGGCTCCAGGGCTGGCAGTCATTCTGGTGGGGGCAGATCCTGCCTCTCAGGTTTATGTCGGCAGCAAGCGTCGGGCTTGTGAAGAGGTCGGTTTTCACTCTCGCTCATATGACCTGAGTGCTACTGCAAGTCAGGATGAGTTGTTGGCGCTGATCGATCAGCTGAATGATGACCCGACCGTCGACGGGATCCTCGTTCAATTGCCGCTGCCGGATCACTTCGATACCACTCTGGTGCTGGAGCGGATCCTCCCTGACAAGGACGTAGACGGTTTTCATCCGTACAACGTTGGCCGTCTTGCACAGCGTATTCCGGCGCTGCGTCCCTGCACCCCGAAAGGGATCATGACGCTGATTGAAACCACCGGTGTTAAAACCCATGGTTTGCATGCCGTTGTGGTCGGTGCTTCCAATATCGTCGGGCGTCCCATGACCCTCGAATTGCTGCTGGCGGGCTGCACTACAACGACTTGTCACCGTTTTACCCGGGATCTTGAGGATCAGGTTCGCCGTGCAGATTTGCTGGTAGTGGCGGTCGGCAAACCCAATTTTATTCCCGGAGAGTGGATCAAGCCGGGGGCGCTGGTTATCGATGTGGGTATCAACCGTCTTGCGGATGGTTCGCTGGTCGGGGACGTGGAGTTTGAAACGGCGCGCAGTCATGCCTCTTTCATCACTCCGGTTCCCGGTGGTGTTGGCCCCATGACGGTGGCCAGTCTGATGGAAAATACCCTGATAGCCTGTAATGAGTACCATGACTAAAGCGTGACAATGGTGCGTGCGTGGCTAATGCCAGGCGAGTCACATAAATGAAAATAAAAAACCGGTTGCTCAGAGAGGAACCGGTTTTTTATTTATCCAACGGGTTTTCGTTTATATATTTTGTGCTTCGTTCGGCACAATGACGGAGGCGTGATTTCCTTTCGGCCCCTGTTGCAGTTCAAAGTGGACAGCCTGACCCGCTTTCAGGGTCTTGTAGCCCTCCATTTGAATGGTGGAGTAGTGAGCAAAGATATCTTCACCACCCCCTTCCGGACAGATAAACCCAAATCCTTTTGCGTTGTTAAACCACTTAACTGTGCCGGTTGCCATACTTCTACATCCTTTTATTGATTACCCAGAAGTCGTTGAGTAACCTGCGCCAGCCCATTATAACTAGGGACATGAGCCCATAGCAGACGGGCGCAGATTAGCAAGTAACCAATCTAGTCTAACTTTTGAGCGAGTCAAGGAGTTGTTAACAACTGATGTGATCTGGTTAACAAGTCTATTGACAAGCTTGTGTGAGACGGTAGTAATCTAGAGGTACCAAAGCGCGATTATGAGCAAGCAGAAAGAACTCTTTGCTAATGAAGAGATTGCAGAAGCAGAGAAAACAAAGCTGCAGCCGCCACCCATGTATAAAGTTGTGTTGAACAACGATGACTACACCCCGATGGAGTTCGTGGTGGAGGTGCTGCAAAAGTTCTTTGGTATGGATTTGGACAAGGCGACTCAGGTCATGCTGAGTGTGCATTATAGTGGTAAGGGTGTCTGCGGCATGTTTACCGCAGAGATCGCCGAAACCAAGGTTGTCCAGGTCAACACCTATGCACGTAACAACGAACATCCACTGCTATGCACTATGGAAAAGGCTTGAATCTGATGACTTGATGGCGAGTGTGACACCACATTGTAGCTGTACTAGGGGAGGTGCCTATGTTGAATAAAGATCTGGAAAAGACGCTGAACGAGGCTTTCAAACTGGCTCGTGACGAGCGCCACGAATTCATGACTGTCGAGCACCTGTTGTTAGCCCTTCTGGATAACAGCTCAGCCCATGAGGCGCTGAGCTCCTGTGGTGCCGATGTCGAGCAGATGCGCAAGGAGATCCGCGCATTCATCACTCAAACAACCCCGCTTATTCCGCGCGATGACGAAGATCGTGAAACCCAGCCGACCTTGGGCTTCCAGCGCGTACTGCAACGTGCCGTCTTTCATGTGCAATCCTCCGGCAATACCGAAGTCAGTGGTGCCAATGTACTGGTCGCCATCTTCAGCGAGCAGGAGTCTCAGGCCGCTTACTTCTTGAAAAAAGCCGAGATCAGCCGCCTCGATGTGGTTAACTTCCTCTCCCACGGGGTGCGCAAGGACAGCAAACCGGATGTCAGCAATAACAATCCGGAATCTGACGATGATGTTTCAGCGGCCCAGATCGAGAGCTTTGCAACCAACCTGAACCAGCTGGTGCTGGAAGGGCGCATCGACCCGCTTATTGGTCGTGATCAGGAGCTTAATCGTACCATCCAGGTACTCTGCCGCCGCCGCAAGAACAATCCGCTGCTGGTGGGTGAGGCGGGTGTGGGCAAGACTGCCATTGCGGAAGGTCTGGCTTACCGTATCGTCAAAGGCGATGTGCCCGAGGTGATTGCCGGTAGCACCATCTACTCGCTGGATATGGGCTCTCTGCTGGCAGGAACCAAATACCGCGGCGATTTCGAGAAACGCCTTAAGGTATTGCTCAAGCAGATTGAGCGTCAGGAAGGGGCCATCCTCTTTATCGACGAGATCCACACTATCATCGGTGCAGGTGCTGCGTCAGGTGGCCAGCTGGATGCAGCAAACCTTATCAAACCGCTGCTCTCCAATGGTTTGCTCCGTTGTGTCGGCTCCACTACCTATCAGGAATATGCCCAGATCTTTGAAAAAGACCGCGCTTTGGCTCGTCGTTTCCAGAAGATCGATATCACCGAGCCGACCGTGGATGACACTACTCGTATCCTGATGGGCCTCAAGAGCCGCTACGAGGCTCACCATGGAGTGCGTTATACCGCCAAGGCGATTCGCGCAGCGGCAGAGCTGTCCGCCAAGTACATAAACGATCGTCACTTGCCGGACAAGGCAATCGACGTGATCGATGAGGCGGGGGCTGGCCAGCGGTTGCTGCCGGCGAGCAAGCGCAAGAAAGTGATCAACGTGCAGGAGATTGAAGCAATCGTCGCCAAGATCGCCCGCATTCCGGAAAAATCGGTCTCCTCTTCTGACAAAGAGGTACTGAAGAACCTGGAGCGCAATCTGAAGATGGTGGTCTTTGGTCAGGACAAGGCCATCGAGGTGCTGACAGATGCCATCCGCCTATCGCGCTCAGGTTTGGGTAACGAGCGTCGCCCGGTAGGTTGCTTCCTCTTTGCCGGCCCGACCGGGGTGGGCAAGACCGAAGTTACCCAGCAGCTTGGCAAGGCGCTGGGTGTGGAGATGCTGCGCTTTGACATGTCCGAGTATATGGAGCGTCACACCGTCTCCCGTCTGATTGGTGCGCCTCCCGGATATGTTGGTTTCGAGCAGGGTGGTTTACTGACTGATGCGGTGATCAAGCACCCTCATTCCGTCGTGTTGCTTGACGAAATTGAGAAGGCGCACCCGGACGTATTCAACCTGCTGTTGCAGGTGATGGACAACGGTACCTTGACTGACAATAACGGGCGCAAGGCGGATTTTCGCAATGTCATTCTGGTAATGACTACCAACGCCGGTGTGCAGGAGACCCAGCGTAAGTCGATTGGTTTTCAGCAGCAGGATCTGAGTCACGATGCCATGGCGGTGATCAACAAGACCTTCAGTCCAGAGTTCCGTAACCGGCTTGATCACACCATCTGGTTCAACCATCTCGACATGACAGTGATCCACCAGGTGGTCGACAAGTTCATCGTTGAGTTGCAGGTGCAGCTGGATGCGAAAGGGGTATCTCTGGAAGTATCCGAGCGTGCCCGTCACTGGTTGGCCGAGAAGGGGTATGACAGAGCCATGGGAGCCAGACCTATGGGCCGGGTTATTCAGGAGCACCTCAAGAAACCGTTGGCTAACGAGATCCTGTTCGGCTCACTGGTTGATGGGGGAATTGTGAAGGTTGAGTTGGTAAATGACAGCCTCAGCTTTGATTTTCAGGTCAATGTTGAAGCTGTTTCCCACTAAGTAACCGTAATTAGAAAACGACAAAAAACCCCAACCGAAAGGTTGGGGTTTTTTGCTGAATTCCTGGCTTAGCGAGAGCGGAAAACAATACGTCCCTTGGAGAGATCGTAGGGAGTCAGTGCTACCGTTACTTTGTCTCCAGTCAGGATACGAATGTAGTTTTTGCGCATCTTGCCGGAAATATGAGCGATAACCACGTGACCATTCTCCAGTTCCACACGGAACATGGTATTGGGCAGGGTTTCGAGAATAGTGCCCTGCATCTCAATACTGTCTTCTTTAGCCATTGAATCCTCTTGATAAGCCACAACAAAAAACCGCTGGATCATGCCGGATTTAAGGCTATGTGTAAAGTTTACTCGGGCTTGCCGTCGATATTTTTCCATTCTCCATGAATGAGCACCTCGTGAGGGAGGTAATTGCGCTTGTAATTCATCTTGCGGCACGCCTCAACCAGATAGCCGAGATAGAGCCAGCTTCGTCCGGTACGCCTAGCCAGATCAAGCTGACTCAGAATGGCAAAGGTGCCGAGCGAGCGGTCGGCATAATCGGGGTCGAAGAAGGTATACATGGCGCTGAGGGAGTGGGGCAGCAGATCCGTAGTAGCTACGCCAATAAGGCGACCCTCCTTTCTCATTTCCAGATAGAGGGGCGGCATCCAGTCGCAATGGAGAAAACCGCGGTACTGTTTGCGGTTGGGGGGATACATGCTGCCATCCTGATGACGCTCACTGATATAGCGTTCATATAGCTGGTAATACTCGGGCTTGTCATCGTAGCTCAGGACGATATCGATATCCCTGTTGAGCTGGCGGATGCGCTTTTGTCCCCGGCTTTGCCTGAAGTGCTCGCTGTGAATACGCAGGGATTGACAGGCATGACAGGCGGGGCAGTGAGGACGATAGATGTCGTTGCCACTGCGGCGAAATCCGGCGGTCAGCAGGCGTTCGTAACCGTGGGCGTTGAGCAAGTTGTGATCCATCAGAACCAGCAACTGCTCCTGCTCATGATCCAGATAACTGCAGGGATGCTTGGGGGTTAGCCCAACCTTGAGGATCACTTCTTCGGTCATAAGCGGATCTCTCCCTCTTGCCAGCATGAATCCAATAGCGATTGGCGGCTCAGTTGCGCCAGTTCTGCCAAAAAGCGCGCTCTTGGCCACTCCTCAATGCCCAGCGTGGCCAGAAACGGATTCTGCATCTGGCAGTCGACAAGGGCGCCTCCGTGCCGGGCAAAGTGGCGACAAAGTGCCACCATGGCCAGCTTGGCGCCGTTATCGATATGGCTGAACATGGACTCGCCACAGAACAACCGGCCAATCGACAGACCGTAAAGGCCCGCTTGCAGTTTTCCCTCTTGCCAGATCTCGACCGAATGAGCGTGGCCCAGACGGTGCAGCCGTTGGTAGGCTTCGATCATGGGTTGACTGATCCAGGTGCCATCGGTTGTGCGACGAGGCGCGGCGCAGGCATTGATTACCTCATTAAAGGCGCGATTGACGGAAATATCGAATGGGGTTCGGCGGATAATCTTCTGCAAGGTGCGCCCAACATGCAGCTCATCAGGGCGGATCACACCGCGCGGATCCGGTGACCACCACAGGGTCGGCTGGTGGGGTTCGTTCCACGGGAAGATCCCCTTGTGGTAAGCTGCCAGTAATCTGGCAGGGGAGAGATCCCCGCCGATCGCCAGCAAACCGTTGGGCTCTTCCAGGGCATGCGAGGGGTCGGGAAACCAGCAGAGCTCATCATCCAGTTGAGTGAGATAGCGAGACATAAGGCAACGAGGTTCGTAGATGAAGGCCATTATCCTGATAGTATCCAGCTTGCTCTGCTTTGTCACTGCGCCCGCAGGGGCCGAGGTTTACCAGCGCAACACGGCTCGCCCGGTCAATCAGGTGGTGTTTGGCCAGGTCGAAACGGTGCGCAATATTACTCAGCGCCAGATCCTGGAGTCGGAGCGTTCCGGCTGGAAAACACTGGGTGGGGCAGTACTGGGCGGCTTGCTTGGCAACCAGTTTGGTGGCGGCCATGGCCGTGAAATTGCCACCGCCGTCGGGGCGCTTGCCGGGGCCGCTGCGGCTCAGCAGTATCAGTCAGGCGACACGGTAGTGGAGAACAAGCTGGTCGAGCTGCTTATTCGCAACGAGCAGAACGGGCTGGTCAATGTGATCCAGGATTATGACCCCGCCATGGTATTCAGCAGCGGCGATAAAGTACGCATTCTCTATTTTGATGACGGTGTGCGAGTTGACAAGACGTTTTAAGCCGACAGCTGGAAGAGATGTAGAGAGGGAGATAACCCGCAGACTTTCCGGTTGGCAGAAAGTCTTGCGGGCGGTAATACACGGGACTGCGCAGGAAACTAGATGTCGTTCTCTTGCGAGACTATCTTGTCACGGCCGGTGTTCTTGGCCTGATACAGGAGCCGATCCGCTTCGCTCAGCGCCTCGTCCATGGATACCCGCCCGACACTGACCACACCATAGCTGTCGCGAACAAAGAGCGGAACATCCGGTGACAAGGGGTGCTGGCGCAACTGCTGACGCAACCCTTCCAGCCGTTTGAGCAGCACGGGGACGGTGCAGTGGGGCACCATCAGGGCAAACTCCTCGCCGCCAAAGCGGGCGATCATGGCATCGGGGAAGAACTGGGTCAGTTGGCGGGTCAGATGGCAGAGCAGCTGATCGCCGATGGCATGGCCCCAGTGATCATTGACCTGCTTGAAGTGATCCACATCGAGCACGCAGAGTGAAAGCGTACTCTGCAGCCGCTGATGCTCCTCGAACCATTTCTGCCCTTCGTTGAACCAGTAGCGCCGGTTGTAAAGACCGGTCAGGTAGTCGCGATTGGCCGACTCCTGAATGCTGTTGAACTGCTCGAGCGCCTCCAGATTGTGGCTGACCCGACACTGCAGCTCTTCCGGCTCGAACGGCTGGTTGAGAAAGTCGTTGGCCCCCTGTTTCAGGTAGCGAGCGGAGAGACCGCGCTTGTCCGAGACCGAGATCCCGATAATCGCCAGCTGCTGTTTGCTGTAACGCTCTCTCAGCATCCGCACCAGACTGATGCCATCGATTTCCGGCATATAGTAGTCGACCAGTGCCAGCCGGATGCCGGGGTATTGCTCCAGCATCGCCATCGCTTCGCGCGCGTGACTCGCCTCGTGCACCTGCAGCAATTGCTTGCGCAACTGGGCCATGGTGCGGTGGCGGGAGGTGCGCGAATCATCGACGACCAGCACTTCGATGGACTGGTTGAGATAGAGGCGGTGCACCAGGCTGACCGCATATTGCAGCGAGTGGCGCGAATCCTTCATCACATAGTCCAGTACGCCGGTTTCCAGCCAGGCCGCACGTTTATCCTCGCTGATATCGGCGGTGAGGATCACCACCGGCAAGCCGCGCTCCAGCAGCACGCTGACCGCTTCTCCGCGAGGTGCGTCCGGCAAGGTCAGATCCACCAGGGCGACCACATACTCATCTCCCCGACAGTGACGGGCACCTTCGAGGGTATCAAAGGCGTCAATCTCAAGGCCGGTCTGCTGGGCTATCGCCTGGGTCAGCATACGGCGGATCGTCAGGCTATCTTCGACAATCAATATCTTCTGTTTCATTAGACTCCTTCAAATAAAAAAGGCATACCGACTGGTATGCCTTATATCACATATGCGCTTATTTATTGCGCATCAAGATAGCGTTCTGCATCGAGGGCAGCCATGCAGCCGGTACCGGCAGAGGTGATGGCCTGGCGGTAGTTGTGGTCAGCCACATCGCCGGCCGCGAAGACACCTTCAATGCTGGTCTGGGTGGCAAAACCGTCGAGGCCGCCACGTACTTTCAGATAGCCGTTTTGCATCTCCAGCTGGCCATCAAAGATCTGGGTGTTGGGCTGATGGCCGATGGCAATGAAGACGCCCATCAACGGCAGCTCGCTGGTGCTGTTGTCCTGGGTGTTACGCAGGCGCACACCGGTGACTCCCATCTGATCGCCCAGCACTTCGTCCAAGGTCTGGTGAGTGTGCAGCACGATGTTGCCGCTCTCGACCTTGTCGTGCAGACGCTTGATCAGGATTTTCTCGGCGCGGAACTCGTCGCGGCGGTGAATGAGGTGCACCTTTTTGGCGATGTTGGCCAGATAGAGCGCCTCTTCCACGGCAGTGTTGCCGCCGCCGATCACGGCCACTTCCTGATTGCGGTAGAAGAAACCGTCGCAGGTGGCGCAGGCGGAGACGCCGCGACCCTTGAAGGCTTCTTCAGAAGGCAGGCCCAGATATTTGGCGGAGGCGCCGGTCGCGATGATCAGGGCATCGCAGGTGTATTCGCCGTTGTCGCCCTTGAGGCGGAACGGGCGCTGGGTCAGTTCGACGCTGTTGATGTGATCAAACAGAATGCGCGTATCGAACTTCTCTGCATGAGTTTTCATGCGCTCCATCAGGGCCGGGCCGGTCAGGCCTTCCGGATCGCCGGGCCAGTTCTCTACCTCGGTGGTGGTGGTCAGTTGGCCACCTTGTTGCATACCGGTAATGAGCAGGGGATTGAGGTTGGCGCGGGCGGCGTAGACGGCTGCGGTGTAACCGGCCGGGCCGGAGCCCAGGATCAGCAGTTTGCTGTGAGTGACTTGGCTCATGATGTGATTTCCGAGACGTGATGAGTTTGCGCGATTGTAGGTAATTCGTGATCCGGGGTCAAAGGCCAGTGAGTCGATTGTTTCAATCGCCTTCCCGCATCAGCGCACGGTTTTGCCGAGCACTAAAAAAGAGATAAAAAAACCGCCCATCGCGGGCGGATTTTCACTCATCTTCAACTGGCGCAGGCCAGAGCAGATCAGTTCAGCAGGGTCAGGGGATCCGTGTAGGCAAGGCCATGAGCCACGGCGACCTCCTTGCAGGTGAGCTTGCCCCCCATCACGTTGAGACCGTGCAGCAGGTTGGTATCGCTCAGCAGTGCCTGACGATACCCTTGTTGGGCCAGCTTGATGATGAAGGGGAGGGTGGCGTTATTGAGTGCCACGGTCGAGGTACGTGCCACTGCCCCCGGCATGTTGGCCACGCAGTAGTGCACCACGTCATCGACGATGAAGGTGGGATCTTCGTGGGTAGTGGGGTGCGAGGTCGCCACGCAGCCACCCTGATCGATAGCCACATCGACGATAGCCGAGCCCGGCTTCATGCGCGCAATGTGGTCACGGCTGACAAGTTTTGGCGCAGTGGCGCCCGGTACCAGCACGCCGCCGATGACCAGATCGGCCGCCAGCAGATGGCGTTCCAGACTTTCGCTGTTGGAGTAGACCACTTTGGCCGCCCCCTGAAACTCGTTGTCGAGACGGCGCAGGGTATCGACGTTGTTGTCGAGGATGGTCACGTCGGCGCGCATGCCGATGGCCATGCGGGCTGCGTTGGAGCCAACCACGCCACCACCGATGATCACCACCTTGGCCGGTTCGACACCGGGTACGCCGCCCAGCAGCATGCCGCTACCGCCACGGGATTTCTCCAGCGCCTGGGCGCCCGCCTGAATGGACATGCGACCCGCAACTTCTGACATTGGGGCCAGCAGGGGCAGACCACCACGGCCGTCGGTGACGGTCTCGTAGGCGATACAGATGGCACCACTTTTCAGCAAGGCCTCGGTTTGTGGCAGATCAGGTGCCAGATGGAGGTAGGTAAACAGGGTCTGACCCGGTCGCAACATGGCACACTCGACAGGCTGGGGCTCCTTGACCTTGACGATCATCTCTGCCTTGGCGAAAACCTCGGCGGCAGAGGCCAAAATTTCGGCACCAGCAGCCGTATAATCTGCATCGCTAAAGCCAATCCCGTTTCCGGCACCGCTTTGGACGAAAACAGTATGGTTTCGTGCTGTCAGTTCACGTACACTGGCCGGAACCATGCCTACGCGATATTCATGGTTTTTTATCTCTTTAGGTACACCGATAATCATGCTATCCCTCGTCTATCGATTGGTGTTTCATGTTGCCAAAATGTTAACCAACATTTGCGCCTAGTATATTCAGGTATTGACAGGATTTGTGACCATAATTATAAAATGAATGGTGATTCTTACCAAAAAATAGCCAAAGGATGGAATAAAATGATGGAAGCTAAGAGTCGGCTAAAGGATTTGGACAGGATTGACCGCAACATTCTCAATGAACTGCAAAAGGATGGCAGGATCTCGAATGTTGAGTTGTCCAAACGAGTTGGCCTGAGTCCTACACCGTGTCTGGAACGGGTTCGTCGCCTCGAGCGACAAGGCTATATCGAAGGGTATGCCGCGATTCTGAACCCTCATTATCTGGATGCGTCTCTGCTGGTCTTTGTGGAAATTACCCTCAACCGTGGAGCCCCCGATGTGTTTGAACAGTTCAACAAGGCTGTTCAGGTGCTTGAGGAGATCCAGGAGTGCCATCTGGTCTCGGGTGATTTCGACTATCTGCTCAAGACCCGGGTAAGCGACATGTCGGCTTATCGCCGCCTGCTGGGTGAGACCCTGCTGCGCTTGCCGGGGGTCAATGACACCCGCACCTATGTGGTGATGGAGGAGGTCAAGCAGAGCAGCCGTCTGGTGATCAGCACCCGATAAAGCAGATTATGCCGTGGTATCTTTTCCATATGAGACACTGCGACAGTCAGAAACGAGCGGCCGGTCCGCTCGTTTCTTCTTGTAAAGATGATTGCAAATATGGCCCCGTCCCATCAGGCACAGGCTGACAATCGATGGGCTTTTCGGGGATACTAGGCCCCCTTATTTCCTGCATTACATGTTTTCAGAAAGGAGCCGGAGTTTGGCCGATAAAAAGCTGTTTACTCCTTTATCAGGTACACAACGGATCTTCGAAGCCGTCTTGATCGCCATCACCCTGATGGCCGCTTATCTTCTGCTTGCCCTGTTGTCCTATCATCCCGCCGATCCCGGTTGGTCCCAGACCTCGTGGGAAGGGGAGGTCAAGAACCTCGCCGGCAGCGCAGGCGCCTGGCTTGCCGATATCACCATGTTTACCTTTGGTGCCTTCTCCTATCTGGTTCCGCCGCTGGTGGTGCTGTTGGGCTGGAGTCTCTTCTGGCGGCCAAGCCGTCTGCTCGATGTGGATTACCTCACCCTCGGGGTGCGGATCATCGGCTTTATCCTGACCGTGCTCGGCATGTCGGCCATCGCCAGCATGAACTTCAATGATCTGCAGAACTTCTCCGCCGGTGGCCTGGTGGGGGATGTCATCGCCTCCGCTGTGGTACCGCTGTTTGGCGGGGTGGGTGCCAACCTGATGTTGCTCTGCTTCGTGGCGACCGGCATCACCCTGTTTACCGGTTGGTCTTGGCTCACCATCGTCGAGCGCATCGGTGCCGCCTGCACCGGCTCCGTCAGTGCCATCTACCACTTCCCGGGCACTCTGGGTCGCTGGTTGACCGGCGGCTGGCGTCAGCCTCGCGTTGAGGGACCGGATCCCCTGCTTGAAGGGGGCGTGGGCGCCATCGAACTCGATGAAGAGGATGAGGACGATCCCCACAGTAACTGGGGTCGCCGCGCCAAGGGCAAAAACCAGAAAGGCTCCAAGGAGGAGTGGTTGCCTGAACTGGACGATGACACCTTCGAGTTTGACCCGCAGTTTGATGATGAGGACGACGAACCCGCGCCAGTGGTCAAGGCCAAACGGCCAGCCCCTGCCAGCACTCGTCGCCAGAGCGCCCTTGCCGTCGCCGATGATGAGGACGACGAAGATCTCGACCTACCGTGGGCTGAGGGCGAGGATGCACCGGTTGCCCCAGTCGTCGCCATGCCGACCAAGCCCAAACGCCGCGTTCAGGCCAACCTGCCGCCGCTGCCGAGCCTTGAGCTGCTGGATCGTCCGCCTGCCAAGACCCAGATGATGAGCAAGGATGAGCTGGACCGGATGGGTCGTCTGGTGGAGGCCAAGCTTGCCGATTACAACGTGCAGGCCAAGGTGGTCGGCGTCTATCCGGGCCCGGTTATCACCCGTTTTGAACTGGATCTGGCGCCTGGCATGAAGGCGAGCAAGATCACCAACCTTTCGCGCGATCTGGCACGCTCTCTGTCGGCCAGCAGCGTGCGGGTGGTCGAGGTGATCCCGGGCAAAACCTATGTCGGTATCGAGCTGCCCAACCGGGTGCGCCAGACCGTCTACCTGCGCGAGACCCTCGACTGCGATGCGTTCCGCGATAGCCGCAACCCACTCACCATGGGCCTGGGTCAGGATATCGCCGGTGAGCCGGTGGTGGTGAACCTCGCCAAGATGCCGCACCTCCTGGTGGCCGGTACCACGGGTTCCGGTAAGTCGGTGGGGGTGAACACCATGATCATCTCCATGCTCTACAAATCTTCGCCGGACGATCTGCGCTTCATCATGATCGACCCCAAGATGCTGGAATTGTCGGTCTACGAAGGGATCCCGCACCTCCTGACCGAGGTAGTGACCGACATGAAGGATGCCGCCAACGCCCTGCGCTGGTGTGTGGGCGAGATGGAGCGTCGCTACAAACTGATGTCGGCGGTCGGGGTGCGCAACCTCAAGGGCTACAACGACAAAGTGCTGGCGGCTATCGAGGAGGGGGATCCCCTGCTGGATCCGCTGTGGCGTCCGGGCGACTCCATGGATCAGACGCCGCCGGAGCTGGAGAAGCTGCCCCATATCGTGGTGGTGGTGGACGAGTTTGCCGACATGATGATGATCGTCGGCAAGAAGGTGGAAGAGCTCATTGCCCGTATCGCCCAGAAAGCGCGGGCGGCCGGTATTCACCTTATCCTTGCGACCCAGCGTCCGTCGGTGGATGTCATCACCGGTCTTATCAAGGCCAACATCCCGACCCGTATCTCGTTCCAGGTGTCGAGCAAGATCGACTCCCGTACCATCATCGATCAGGGCGGCGCCGAATCTCTGCTCGGCATGGGTGACATGCTCTACATGCCGGCCGGTACTTCCAACCCGACCCGGGTGCACGGCGCCTTTGTCGATGACCACGAGGTACACAAGGTGGTGGCGGACTGGAAACTGCGCGGCGAGCCGAACTACATCGACGAGATCCTTTCCGGCGAATCTGGCGGTGAAGGTGGCAGCGGCGAATATGGCGGTAGTGACGATGAAGAGCTCGACCCCCTGTTTGACGAAGCGGTCGCCTTCGTGGTGGAGTCGCGCCGTGGCTCGACCTCCAGTGTGCAGCGCAAGTTCAAGATTGGTTACAACCGGGCAGCTCGTCTCATCGAGCAGATGGAAAATCAGGGCATTGTGAGCGCCCCGGGTGGCAACGGTCAGCGCGATGTGCTGGCGCCGCCGCCGGTGCGGGACTAAGGCCCACCCTTTTACTGTTATCCTGGCCATGCCCCTCACGGGCGTGGCCTTTTATCGAGATGGTCGTTATGAAAAGCATGATGAAAAAACAGCTGTTGATCGGATCCATGCTGCTGGTTGCCAGCAGCCAGGTGTGGGCTGACGCGGCCAGCGATCTCAAGCAGAAGCTGGCCAGTGTCAGCCTCTTCTCCGCCAAGTTTTCCCAGACTGTCTACGACAGCAAGGGCAAGGAGCTGCAGCGCGCCAGCGGCGATCTGGTGGTACAGCGTCCCAACCATTTCAACTGGCATACCACGGCGCCTGACGAGAGCCTGATCGTGGCCGATGGCAAGGATGTCTGGGTATATGACCCCTTCGTCGAGCAGGTGACCGCCCTTAAATTGAAGGATGCGGTGCTCAACACTCCCTTCGTGCTCATCACCGGCAATGACGACAAGCTGTGGAAGAACTATGACGTGACCCAGCAGGGTGATGTCTACACAGTCACCAGCCGTGATCCGAGCGAGCTTATCGCCTCCTTCCGCGTCACCTTCGATCGCGACAACAACATCAGCCGCTTCGATGTGAAAGAGGCACAGGGGCAGTGGACCGAATTTACCCTCAATAACTTCAACCGCAAGCCGGTGCTCAAGGGTAACGAATTTGTCTTCAAGATCCCGAAGGGGGTCGAGCTGGATGATCAGCGCTGATGAGCAATCTCTCGCTGGATTTCTCGTCGGACTTTCGTCCGCTGGCGGCCCGAATGCGGCCGCAAAACCTCGATCAGTACATAGGTCAGCAGCATATTCTGGGGCCTGACAAGCCCCTGCGCAAAGCGATCCTGGCGGGTCACTGCCACTCGATGATCCTGTGGGGACCACCCGGGACCGGCAAGACCACGTTGGCGGAGCTGATGGCTCACTACTGTCAGGCGGAAGTGGAGCGACTCTCGGCGGTGACCTCCGGCATCAAGGAGATCCGCGCCGCCATCGACAAGGCCAAAGAGAACAGCTGGCGCGGAGTGCGCACCATCCTCTTCGTGGATGAAGTACACCGTTTCAACAAGAGCCAGCAGGATGTGTTTCTGCCCCACATCGAAGATGGCACCATCACCTTCATCGGTGCTACTACCGAGAACCCTTCGTTCGAACTCAACAACGCGCTGCTCTCCCGGGCCCGGATCTATCTGCTCAAGCGACTGGAGGAGGAGGATATCCTCGCCATGATCGATCAGGCGATGCAGGATCCCCGCGGTCTCAATGATCCGGCCCTTGCCTTTGCCCCCGGCGTCAAGGAGGCACTGGCCAAGGCGGTAGATGGCGACGGGCGCAAGTCCCTCAACTATCTGGAGCTGCTGGCTGACATGGCCGAGCTCGATGGCAGCGGCCACAAGCTTATCGACAGCGCGCTGCTTGCCGCCGTGGCGGGGGAACATGTGGCCCGCTTCGACAAGGGGGGGGATCACTTCTACGACCTCATCTCGGCAGTACACAAATCCATTCGCGGCTCGGCGCCGGATGCGGCGCTTTACTGGTATGCCCGTATGGTGAGTGCCGGCTGCGATCCGCTCTATATTGCCCGCCGCTTGCTGGCGATTGCCTCGGAAGATGTGGGCAATGCCGATCCGCGTGCCATGCAGGTGGCGCTATCTGCCTGGGATTGTTTCCACCGCATCGGGCCGGCGGAAGGGGAGCGGGCCATCGCCCAGGCGATCGTCTACCTTGCCTGTGCGCCCAAGAGCAATGCGGTCTACACCGCCTGGAAGGCTGCGCTCAATGATGCCAAAAACCTGCCTGACTTCGAGGTGCCGGTGCACCTGCGTAACGCACCGACCCGGCTGATGAGCGATCTGGGCTATGGCGCCGAGTACCGTTACGCCCACGACGAACCGGGTGCTTATGCCGCAGGCGAGGAGTATTTCCCGCCCGAGCTTGCCGGCAAGCAGTACTATCAGCCGACTGATCGTGGCCTTGAAAAGCAGATCGGCCAGAAGCTCGATTATCTGCATGAGCTCGATCGACAGAGCCCGCAAAAACGGGGCCGATAGTCCCCCACTTTGGCCAGCAGAATGAAAATTGGTCAGACACCGGAATAATTGGGGTGTTTGACCCCACAAGTTGGCAAAAACGACCCAAATAGTCCCTGTTCGGGCAGGGGGGCGGTCTGCTACACTGCCCCTCTGACCCCGTTGGTTTCGGCCTGATACCATCTTCTTGATTTCGAAGGCCTGACTCTCAAAACGACGGGGGCGCCAACCGATGTTAACTTCCGGATCTGTTTTCCCGCCCGTCATGATGACTCAGGCCCAGATCCCTTTTACAAAAAGTAGGTAACCCATGCTGGATCCCAAATATCTGCGCAGCGACATCGACGAAGCTGCCGCTCGTCTGGCGACACGTGGCTACGCTCTTGACGTAGCGGCTGTCAATGCTCTGGAAGAGAAGCGCAAGGATCTGCAGTCCCGTACTCAGGAGCTGCAGGCCGAGCGCAACGCCCGCTCCAAGTCCATCGGTGAGGCTGCCCGTCGCGGTGAAGATGTTGCTCCGCTGAAGGCTGAAGTGACCAAGATCAACGACGAGCTGGAGACCAGCAAGGTTGAGCTGGATGCCCTGCTGGCGGAGCTGAAAACCATTGCCGATGCCATCCCCAACCTGCCGAGCGAAACCACCCCGGTTGGTCGTGACGAAAACGACAACGTGGAAGTGCGCCGCTGGGGTACCCCGCGTCACTTCGACTTCCCGGTACGCGATCACATCGATCTCGGTGAAGCGGCCAAGGGCGTAGATTTCAAAAACGGCGTCAAGCTCTCCGGTTCCCGTTTCGTGGTGATGAAGGGCCAGATTGCCCGTCTGCACCGCGCCCTGGCCCAGTTCATGCTGGATCTGCACACCCTGCAGCACGGTTACACCGAGTGCTACGTGCCTTATCTGGTCAATCCGGACAGCCTGTACGGTACCGGCCAGCTGCCGAAGTTCTCCCAGGATCTGTTCAATACCGGTATTGACGGCGAAGGGGAAGAAGAGGGCAAGGTGCGCAAGTTCTCCCTGATCCCGACTTCTGAAGTGCCGCTCACCAACATGGCTCGCGACGAGATCTTCGAAGAGCAGGAACTGCCGATCAAGATGACCGCTCACAGCCCGTGCTTCCGTTCCGAAGCGGGCTCTTACGGTCGTGATACCCGTGGCCTCATCCGTATGCACCAGTTCGACAAGGTCGAAATGGTGCAGCTGGTTCACCCGGAGAAATCCTGGGAAGCGCTGGAAGAGATGGTGGGTCATGCCGAGAAGGTGCTGCAACTGCTGGAGCTGCCGTATCGCGTGATGGCGCTCTCTACCGGTGACATGGGCTTCTGTGCAGCCAAGACCTACGATCTGGAAGTGTGGCTGCCGGCCCAGAACACCTACCGCGAGATCTCCTCTGTCTCCAACTGCACCGACTTCCAGGCGCGCCGCATGCAGGCTCGCGTGCGTGTCGATGGCAAGCCGCAGCTCATTCACACCCTGAATGGCTCCGGTCTGGCTGTAGGCCGTACTCTGGTCGCCGTGATCGAGAACTACCAGCAGGCGGATGGCCGTATCGCCATCCCGGCTGCGCTGCAATCCTACATGGGTGGCCTGACCCACATCGGGTAAGCGCTCGTTGCAGACGACAACGCCATGGCCATGCCATGGCGTTGTGCATTCTGGCGCCGGTCAACCGTTTTTATCGTGAATAAATCTGCGTTTCCGGCGCCTCTTTGAACATGTAACACAATTTTATCAAGCATTGCGCAATCGTTTTTGTTAGACTGCGCCGCAATTTCGCAGGACATCTTTTTCTATGGTCTGGATTGATTACGCCATCATCGGCATCGTCGGTTTTTCTGCACTCATCAGCCTGGTGCGCGGCTTCGTCAAAGAGGCCATGTCTCTCGTCACCTGGTTCGTTGCCTTCTTTATTGCCAGCCACTTCTATCCTGATCTCGCCGCCTATTTTACCTCTTTCTCCGATGCGCTGGTGCGCAACGGTCTGGCCATTGCGGCCCTGTTCGTGGCAACCCTGATCCTGGGCAGCGTGGTGAACTACGTGGTGGGTCTGCTGGTGGACAAGACGGGGCTCTCCGGTACCGATCGGGTGCTCGGGGTCTGCTTCGGCGCAATTCGCGGGGTACTGATCGTCAGTGCCCTGCTTTTTTTCATGGATACCTTCACCAGCCTCTCCCAGAGCGACTGGTGGGCGGCATCCAAGCTGGTGCCGGAGTTCAAGCCGGTGATCCAGTGGTTTTTCGGGTTCATGCTGAACTCTTCGAGTTTTCTTAAACAGGTATAGCGACTTCGAGGTAGCAAATACATGTGTGGTATTGTCGGTATAGTAGGCACCACTCCCGTCAATCAGGCCCTCTACGACGCCTTGACGGTGTTGCAGCACAGGGGACAGGATGCCGCCGGGATTGTGACCATTGACAGTGGGAACTTCCGGCAACGCAAGGCCAATGGCTTGGTCAAGGACGTGTTTGAAGTGCGCCACATGCAGCGCCTGCAAGGGAACATCGGCATCGGTCATGTCAGATATCCCACCGCAGGCAGCTCCAGTGCCGCAGAAGCCCAACCTTTTTATGTCAACTCTCCTTACGGGATCGTGCTTGCCCACAACGGCAACCTGACCAACGCCAAGGAGCTCAAGGAGCAACAGTTCCGTGTCGCGCGCCGTCACATCAACACCACTTCGGACTCCGAAGTGCTGCTGAACGTGCTGGCTCACGAGCTGGACCGCTGTGACAAGATGGCGCTGGCGCCCGCGGACATCTTCGCTGCGGTGCGCAAGACCCATCAGCAGATCCGCGGTGCCTATGCCGTGGTGGCGCTGGTGATAGGCCACGGCCTCATCGGGTTCCGTGATCCCAACGGCATTCGCCCGCTGGTCCTCGGCCGTCGTCAGGATGAGCAGGGGCAGGTGGAATACATGCTCGCCTCCGAGAGCGTGGCGCTCGATGCCATCGGTTTCGAGACGGTGCGTGACATCGCGCCGGGTGAGGCCATCTATATCACCGAGCAGGGCCAGCTCTTCTCCGAGCAGTGCGCGGAGAACCCGCAGATGAGCTCCTGCATCTTCGAATATGTCTATTTTGCCCGTCCCGATTCGTGCATCGACAAGGTGTCGGTCTACGCCGCCCGTCTCAATATGGGTCGCAAGCTGGGTCAGAAGATTGCACGCGAGTGGGAAGATCTCGATGTTGACGTGGTCATCCCCATCCCCGAGACCTCCTGCGACGTGGCGCTGGAGATCGCCCATACCCTGGATTTGCCATACCGTCAGGGTTTCGTGAAAAACCGCTATATCGGCCGCACCTTCATCATGCCGGGCCAGACCCAGCGCAAGAAGTCGGTACGCCGCAAGCTCAACGCCATCAGCTCCGAGTTCAAGGGCAAGAAGGTGTTGCTGGTGGATGACTCCATCGTTCGGGGTACCACCTCGGAGCAGATTATCCAGATGGCCCGTGAAGCAGGGGCTGCCAAGGTTTACTTTGCCTCGGCTGCGCCGGAAATTCGCTTCCCCAACGTTTATGGCATCGACATGCCCACCGCCAACGAGTTGATTGCCCACGGCCGCGAAGTGGAAGAGGTGTGCAAGCTTATTGGCGCTGACGGCCTCATCTTCCAGGATCTGGAAGATCTGGAAGCGGCGGTGCGGGAGATCAACCCCGAGCTGCGCCACTTCGAGACCTCGGTATTCAATGGCCACTATGTCACTTCCGATGTGGATCAATCCTACCTTGATCACCTCAATGCTCTGCGCAGCGACGACAGCAAGGCAGTGCGCGAGTGGCAGGAAGGGACCAGCAATCTGGAAATTTTTAACGAAGGCAGTTAAACGTTTTCCTTCTAACTGGTTTGCATAACGCAATGGGAGCCTTGGCTCCCATTGTTGTTTTTGCTGGGAGATGGCGAAAGGGGAGAGATGGCATCTGTTTGAAAAAACAGCGCTTATTTTGCCAGATATGGGCATGCAACGGTTGATCCGCTAGCATAGGGCCACTTTTCTCATACGCATTTAACGAGAGTTCAGATGGATGACCTGCTAGCCCCCGTGCGCCAGTTCTTGCAGTGCGAAACCCCTGACGAGTGGGTGGAAATGGCGCGGGATCCGGCCCGTTTGCCAACCCTGCTTATTGATCACGCCAACTGTGAAACCAAGGCGGCACTCACCGCCCACAGTCTGGTGCGTCGCTACTGCCTGCCCAAGGGCAAGCGTCATCTGCTGCCTAAACTGGAGTTCTATCGCGAGCTGGACGCTATCCCGGAGAAGGCCGAGATCCTGGGCAAGCGCACCATGGGCGAGTCTGATCGCTCGGTCTTTGCCGAGCTGGAGCGCAATCCGCTGCTGTTTCCCATGGTGCGCCTCATTCAGGAGGAGTTGCACCACTTCGAGCAGGTGCTGGAGATCATGCAGGCCCGCGGCATCGAATATGGTCCGGTCACCGCTTCTCGTTATGCCCGGCAACTGATGCAGCATGTGCGCACCCATGAGCCTGCCACCATCGTCGACAAGATGATCGTCGGTGCCTATATCGAGGCGCGCTCCTGCGAGCGTTTTGCCAAGCTGGCCCCCCATCTGGATGAGGAGCTGGGGCGCTTCTACGTCTCCCTGCTGCGCTCCGAGGCGCGCCACTATCAGGATTACCTCGCGCTGGCCGAGCAGTATGCGGGGGAGGATATCAGCGAGCGGGTTGCCTACTTTGGCAAGCTGGAAGCCGAGCTTATCTCGTCGCCAGACCCCCAGTTCCGGTTTCATAGCGGCCTCCCTGTCACATCTGACAGTTGTTGACGTACTGGGGGCCAACTACTATTGCGCTGTTCCTACTACGAGCGACAAGTAGTTACTTTTGAGCGCAATTCCCGGCTTTGAGCCGGGATTTTTTTATCCCTGCCGTCAGCTTGTTGTCAGCACTTCTGTTGAATTTTCACTCACTTTTCCCGTGTGCCTGCCAATTTGTGTGGCGTCGTGCCACCGTTTTTTATGGCGATAAAGTGGCCATTCAGGCGGCGCGAGCTTGTAGAAACGGGCGAAACCGTGTACTTTTTTGCCTTCGCAAGATTTGAATAACCAATCAATAGGAGCGTGTATGCGCATTGTTCTGTTGGGGGCTCCGGGCGCCGGCAAAGGTACCCAGGCTCAGTTCATCATGGAAAAACACGGTATTCCCCAGATCTCCACCGGCGACATGCTGCGTGCTGCGATCAAAGCGGGCACCGAGCTCGGTCTGAAGGCCAAAGCCGTGATGGACGCAGGTCAGCTGGTCTCTGACGACATCATCATCGGTCTGGTCAAGGAGCGCATCGCTCAGCCGGATTGTGCCAAAGGCTTCCTGTTGGACGGTTTCCCGCGCACTATTCCTCAGGCGCAAGCCATGAAGGATGCCGGCGTCAAGGTTGATTTCGTGCTGGAGTTCGATGTGCCGGACGAAGAGATCGTCAAGCGCATGAGCGGCCGTCGCGTTCATTCCGGTTCTGGCCGTACCTACCACGTGGTGTTCAACCCGCCGAAAGTGGAAGGCAAAGATGACGTGACTGGCGAAGATCTGGTGATCCGTGCCGACGACGAAGAGACCACAGTGCGTAAGCGTCTGGATGTATACCATCAGCAGACTGCTCCGCTCATCGGCTTCTATGGCAAAGAGGCGGAGGCGGGCAATACCCGTTACGTCAAGATCGATGGCACCCAGCCGGTTGATCTGGTCAGCAAGCAGCTTGCCACCATTCTGGGCTAAGCGTTACTGCCGGCACAGTCCCCTGGGCCATCAGGCAAATGATAAAAAGGGCCCAGCGGGCCCTTTTTTGCATCATGACAGATAGACAGGAAGCCAATGTGACCACGAAAACCGGAATCTTGCTGGTCAATCTGGGTACCCCAGCCGCCCCCACCACCGCCGCCGTCAAAGCGTTTCTCAGCCAGTTTCTGCACGATCCCCGGGTCGTCGATCTGCCACGCTACCTCTGGTGCCCGTTGCTCCACTTCATCATTCTGCCAACCCGCTCGCCCAAGGTGGCCAAGCTCTATCAGCAGGTGTGGACCGAGCAGGGTTCGCCACTGATGGTGATCAGTAAACAGCAGCGGGCAGCGCTCGAGCAGGAGCTCAAGCGTGAAGGGGTCGATGTACCGGTCGAGCTTGCCATGACCTATGGTTCTCCTTCGCTGGAGGAGGGGTGGCAGGCACTCAAGGCCAAGGGGGTCAACCGGGTGATCCTGTTGCCGCTCTATCCGCAATATTCGGTCAGTACCACGGCATCCGTGTTCGATGCCTGGGGTCGGGCGATGAAGCATGAGCGCAATCTGCCCGTGGTGCGGCTCATTCGCGATTACCATGCCCACCCCGAATACATTCAGGCGCTGGCGATGAGCGTGCGCCGTCACTGGGAGCAGCATGGCCGGGGTGAACATCTGTTGATGTCGTTTCACGGTATCCCCGAGCGCTACGAGCAGGAGGGCGATCCCTACGGTCATCAGTGCCGTCATACCGCGTCCCTGCTGGCCGATGCGCTCGGGCTGGAGGCGGGACAGTGGACCGCCAGTTTCCAGTCGCGCTTTGGCAAGGAGGAGTGGCTCAAGCCCTATACCGATGAGACGGTGGGCGGTATGCCTGCCCGAGGCATCAAGCGGCTCGATGTGATCTGCCCGGCCTTTGCCGCCGATTGCCTCGAAACGCTGGAGGAGATCCAGGTGCAGAACAAGGAGATCTTCCTGACTGCCGGTGGCGAGGAGTTTGGCTATATTCCGGCGCTCAACAGCGATCAGGCCCATATCAGGATGATGGTCTCGCTCATTTGCCGTGAATTGGCATGAGTGACCGACAGTCAGTTAAACAAGGAGTCGAGTCATGGTACATATCACGCTGATCTACGCAGGCTTGCTGGGGCTGCTGTTTCTGGGGCTCTCCGCCTGGGTGGTCAGACGCCGCGCCCAGTTCGGGGTGATGATAGGGCAGGGGGAGGCCCCTGAGTTGTTGGCGGCAATCCGGGCTCACGGCAACTTTGCCGAGTACGTACCGCTGACCCTGTTGCTGATGGCCCTGAGTGAAATGGCCGGTGCCAGCGCACTCTTGCTGCATGCCGGCGGCATCATGCTGCTGGTTGGTCGCGTACTGCATGCCATTGGCATCCAGATCCCGCGAGCACCCAATGTGCCCCGTTTCGTTGGCACCTTGTTGTTCTGGCTATCCCTCGGGCTGTTCTCCGGGTTGGCCCTTTTTCACGGCTTGCTCAATGGGTGAATCATCCCTCTGGATCGCGTGTCAAAAACCATCCGCTTTCGGGTGGTTTTTTTGTGGTTAAAGGGCAAACGTTTTTCCTCGCAACCCTTGTCTATACTGACTCCATTATTTAAACAGAGCGACTTTTCGGTGCGACAGATTGTGTTAAAATCCCGCCCCTCTTTCCCCCAGAGCACAAGAACATTGCCATGAAATTTCCCGGTCAGCGCAAGTCCAAACACTACTTTCCTGTGGATCGTCGTGATCCCCTCATCTCCCAGAGTGCGGTGCTTTCGGAGCGGGGCAAGGCCTATGTGGTCGGGATTGACCAGACGCTGGTCGACATCGAAGCCCATGTCGATCTGGCGTTTCTCGAGCGTTATGGCCTGAGCCGTGGCCACTCCATGCTCATCTCCGATGAAGTGGCCGAGCAGATCTACGACGAGCTCAAGAGCAACAACATGGTAGTGAGCGAATTTGCCGGCGGCACCATCGGCAACACCATGCACAACTACTCGGTGCTGGCTGATTCCCACTCCATCCTGCTTGGCGTCATGAGCCAGGATATCCGCATCGGCAGCTACGCCTATCGTTACCTCTGCAATACCTCCTCTCGCGTCAACCTCGACTACCTGCAGCCGGTAGACGGCCCGGTTGGTCGCTGCTTTACCTTCATCACCGAAGGGGGCGAGCGCAGCTTTGGCATCAACGCCGGCAAGATGGATCATCTGGATGTAGAGCACATCCCTGAAGAGATCATCAAGGAGTCCTCCGCTCTGGTCATCACGGCCTATCTGGTGCGCGGTGAAGATGGCACTCCCATGAAAGAGGCCGCCATGGCCGCTGTGCGTTATGCCCGAGAGGCCGGTGTGCCAGTGGTGCTTACCTTGGGTACCCGTTTCGTCATCGAGTCTGACCCCCAGTGGTGGCGTGACTTCATCAGCGAAAACGTCACCGTGCTCGCCATGAACGAGGAGGAGGGCGAGGCCCTGACCGGTTTCTCCGATCCGCTGGCCGCAGCCGACAAGGCGCTTGACTGGGCTGACATGGTGCTCTGTACCGCCGGTCCGGTGGGGCTCTATATGGCAGCCTACACCGAAGATGACTTCAAGCGCGAGACCACCTTGCCGCTGCTGCCCGGGGTTATTCCCGAGTTCAACATGTACGAGTTCAGCCGCCCCATGGCGCGCGCCAAGTGCCGCAAGCCGGTACGGATTTATTCTCATATCTCTCCCTACATGGGTGGGCCGGAGAAGATCAAGAACACCAACGGGGCAGGGGATGGCGCGCTTTCCGCCGTGCTGCACGACATGGTAGCCAACTCCTATCACCGGATGAATGTGCCCAACTCTGCCAAGCACATCTCCGAGTTCCTCACCTACTCTTCACTCTCTCAGGTGTGCAAGTACGCCAACCGGGTGAGTTATGAGGTGCTGGCCCAGAGCAGCCCGCGTCTCTCTCGCGGTCTGCCGGAGAAAGAGGACAGTCTGGAAGAGGTTTACTGGGAGCGTTGATCCCGAATTGTTGCAAAACACCGCCATTTGCAGACGTTTTGACGTGAAAAGGGGCCTTCAGGCCCCTTTTTTCCATCAATAACCCCAATATGCTTGAGTCCATGTCGCTTTTGCGACACCATTTGGCCACCGCATTGCCGGCCGGCAATGCCGCCGCACCTGAGAAAATGAGAGAGCCCCATGAGCATGCTTACCGAGAACCTTGACGCCAATTTCCAACTTTTTATCGAACAAGTCCGCGAGTCGGGTCAGGTGTGGGGCCTGCGCTATGGTGAGGACTGGGTGGTCTGCCGCTCTGCCGAGTTTGAAGATGCCGACGTCATGCCGCTCTGGTCTGCCGAAGAAGATGCCCGTCTGCACTGCGTGGACGAGTGGGCCGATTACGAGCCGGAAGTGATCGATCTGGAAGAGTTTCTCGATATCTGGATCAACGATCTGGATGAAGACGATGTGCTGGTCGGCCCGAACTGGAACGCCGATCTGGAAGGCCAGGAGCTCGAACCGATTGAGCTGGCCAAAGCGCTGGTTGAACTGGACGCCTGAAAGCGCCTCCACTGATGCACTGAGTGTTCAGGGCAGCAAGCTAGAGACCGGTATTCGTGAGAATACCGGTCTTTTTTTATGGTCGAATGGCTGCATTGATGAGTTAAATGCCAATTTGCCTTTGCACCTCGTCGGGGGATGGTCCATCATCAACCTTTTGCCATGGGGGGCGCCATGTTTCTATTCGATGTCGCAGGTGCGACGGGAGGACGGGCCAGCATCCGCATTCAGGCGCTGGACTGGGCACAATCCGGGCCGGTCATTTTCCAGTGTGACGATGATGCACTGGCGGTCGTGCTGCTGAGCGGCTGTCGCTGCGATTCGGTCGGCTTCTTCAATCTGCTGGCTGGCTGCAAACCGCTCTATGTCGAGCAGTGGCTTGCCTATCTGCAAGAGAGTGGCCGTATCGGCAAGTGGAGTTTCCAGACCGAAAGCCCGGCCGACAGCCACTATCTGGCAAGAGCCGGTCTGGATAATGAGGAGTTGAATACCCTGCTGGCACAGGTTTATCAGGTGGCGGGGTTCAATCGCCTGCAGATCAATCGTTACCTCAAGAACCGCCACAACCCCACCACGCTGGCTACCCGTTACGATCAGAAAGAGCTGGAGCGTTACCGCCAGCTCAACGAGATCATTCTGACTCTGTTGAAGTTGAAACATCCTCAGTAAAGAGACCAAGCTGGCTGATATCCGGTCGCAAAGGTTGCGGCCGGGCGATCAGGTAGCCTTGCAGTCCATCGACATACATTCCCTGCAGCAGCTGCTTCTGGCCCAGCTGCTCAACCCCCTCGGCAATTACCTGACAACCCATCCGGTGTGACACGTCGACAATCATCCTCACAAATTGCTGGTTGGTCTGATCCTGCTCCAGCCCGGTGATGAGCGCGGGGTCGAGCTTGATGTAGTCAGGTTTCAGTTCTCGAAACAGGGTGAAGGAGCCGATCCCCTTGCCGAAGTTGGCGATGGCCGAGCGGCTGCCATTGCGCCTGAGCAGTTCAAACACCCGCTTGGCACCGGTCAGGTTGCGCTCCAGATGCTCCTCGTCGAGTTCAAACACCAGATTGGCACTGGTGTTGGGATCCTTGAGCAGCTGTCTGTCCAGCCAGATCAGAAAAGCGCTGTTTTGAAGCAGGTTGGATGAGAGATTGATCCCCCAGCGACTCTGGTTGGAGCCAAACGCCCGATACTGACGCATGATGTGGGTGATGACCAGCTGCTCCAGTCGCATCACCATATCCAGCCGCTGTGCCATGGCAAAGAGGGTATCGGTGGGCAGCGCTGTGCCATCGCTGCCAGCAAAGCGGGTATAGATCTCGTTGTAGGCCGGCATGCTGCGATGCAGCGGCTGGATCGGCTGATAGGTAAAGCCGAGCCGCTCCTGCGCCAGCACCTCGGTCAGTACGTCGCGCCAGTGTTGCTGGCCCTGCATGTCGGAGACATTGTCATCCTGCTGAATGGCCCAGCCATTGATGGTTTCGGTCTGGGCGCGGGCCAGTGCCAGATCGGCCCGGGCCAGCACGGCCTCGATTTTCTGGCCGCTGCTGAGCTTGGTCAGCCCGGAGTAACCGGTGCTCTCCAGCTCATGTTGCTCCTGATAGTGATCGAACGCGATTTTCAGGTCCTGCCCCAACAGGTGAGGGGGGATATTGGCGGCCGGTTGCACCAGCACCGCGAAGTCTGCCCCCGAGATGCGATAGACCTGATTGCCGGGAAACCGGCTGACCACCCGCTTGATGAGCGCAGCCATATCCTTGATATAGGCATCCCCCGATTGAAAACCCCGCTGGGCGTTGATCTTGCCAAGCTCGGTGGCACGCACCAGCACCAGCGTCGCGGTCTGGGTATCCTGATCCCGCTGCAGCAACTCGGTCATGTCGCGGCGAAAGGCGTGGCGGTTGAGCAGCTGGGTCAGCTCGTCGGTGGTGGCCAGATTGCTCAGCTCGGTGAGTTGGCGATGGACATGCTGCTCGGCGCTTTCAAACTGCTCCAGCAACTGTTGCAGCGCTTCTTGCGACCGGGGAGCTTCCAGTAACTGAGGATCCCGGCTGCGCAGTGCTTTTATCCAGAGCTGTTCCTGATGTTGCTGAATGCCGCCTAGGGTGCGCAGAGCCAGCATCAGCAGTAGGGCCATGCCGATTAGCGTGGTGCCCAAAATCAGAGCGAGCGTCAGCGGAGTGCTCTGCATAGCCAGCCAAACCCCTTGCAGAAGCAATAGAGGTATGGCCACTATGATGGCGATCAAAACGAGAGGGCGTCCGAGCTTGTGAACCATCTTGTCATCCTTGAAGTGGCTGCTTTATGAGGAAATTTTAACCAAGCTTACCAAGCAAAACATGTTATGACTCGCAACTCGGATAAAAGGGCCAATTGAGATCGGTTAAATGTGAGTGAAACCACTTTCAGTGCTACTGAAACAGGCGAAGATGGGTTGAAAATAGATCAAACAAGGCAGAGGTAAATCATGTTGTTAGAGCCCGAAAATAGTGCCAAAGCACGTCAGTTGTTGAACCAGAGTATGGCACTGGTGTTGGCGGGAGGACGTGGCAGTCGCCTGAAGCAGTTGACCGACAACCGCGCCAAGCCGGCCGTCCATTTCGGCGGCAAGTTCCGCATCATCGATTTTGTACTCTCCAACTGTATCAACTCGGGGATCCGCCGTGTGGGGGTGGTGACCCAGTACAAATCCCACAGCCTGCTGCGCCATCTGCAATCAGGCTGGTCTTTCCTGCGCTACCAGATGAACGAGTTCATCGATCTGCTGCCTGCCCAGCAGCGGGTGGACGAGGTGCACTGGTATCGCGGTACTGCCGATGCCATCTATCAGAACGTCGACATCATTCGCGACTACGGTCCCAAATACATAGTGGTGCTGGCGGGGGATCACATCTACAAGATGGACTATGCCGCCATGCTGCTCGATCACGTGCGTCTCGGTGCCAAGGTCACGGTAGCCTGTATCGAGGTGCCGCGCGCCGAGGCGTCAGCCTTCGGCATCATGGATATCGACGAGCAGCGCAAGATCCGCGCCTTCGTGGAAAAACCGGCCAACCCGCCCGCCATGCCGGGGTGTGATGATCGCTCTCTTGCCTCCATGGGGATCTACATTTTCGAGGCGGAGTACCTCTACCAGCTGCTGGAAGAAGACATTCTCAACCAGGACTCCAAACACGATTTCGGGATGGATGTGATCCCCCGCATCGTGGAGGAGGGGCTGGCCTTTGCTCACCCCTTCAACATGTCCTGTGTCGGGGCGCGCGAGGGACAAAAACCTTACTGGCGTGATGTTGGTACCCTGGATTCATTCTGGGAAGCGAACATGGACCTCGCCTCTGTGTTGCCCGAGCTCGATATTTACGATCAAAACTGGCCTATCTGGACCAGCCAGACCCTGACGCCGCCCGCCAAGTTCGTGCAGGACAGAAATGGCCAGCACGGCATGACCATCAACTCCATGTTTGCCGGCGGAACCATCGTCAGTGGTTCGTTCGTGCTCAACTCGGTGCTCTTTACCAACGTGCGGGTGCACTCCTTCTGTACTCTGGATCAGGCAGTCATCTTCCCGGGGGTCGAGATCGGTACCGGCTGCCGTCTGCGCCGGGTGGTGGTGGACAAGGGCTGCAAGGTCCCCGACGGGCTGGTGGTGGGTGAGAATGCCGATGAGGATGCGCGCCGCTTCTATCGCTCCGAGCAGGGCATTGTGCTGGTGACCAAGGAGATGCTGGACAAGCTGGGTTAACCCAAGGGAATTAATTGAAGTGCCCTGAAATGAAGAGTCAGACGCTGTAATGCAAAGGGAGCCATCAAGGCTCCCTTTTTCATACGGGGTGAATGGTGCGAATTACTCGCTAACCACCGCTTTGGCGGCCATCACCATGGCGGTGCCGTGCTTGCCACCGGCGGCGGTCACTTGCGGGACGCCATCTTCGTCGGTGTCACCACCGGCGCCTTCGATGACGTTCTCGCCGGAGTCGCCGACCCACTCGGCCATCTGCATACCGCCGTTGACGGTGCCGCGGAACCAGCTGACGTACTGACCGGTCAACTTGGCCAGCTCCAGTTCGGGCGCCTTCTCGGCCCCTTCGTTGCGCAGGTTCAGCATGGCAGAACGCAGCGCGCCGGAGATGGCTGCCTGGGTCCAGGGGGTGTATTCACCCTGTTTACCCGCCAGCCAGGTGCCCGCCTTGGCATTGAAGTAGGCCTTGTCGGCAGCGATGAACAGCTCGCGGGCGGCAGTGCGGTACTTGGCATCGGAAGTCGCGAGGAACGCAGCGGTCAGGCCGCGGATAGCGGCAAACTGGGCATCAACGGATTGCGCCTTGTCTACCTTGCCACCCAGTGTCAGACCATCGTATACCAGCCCGTTGTTCCCCTTGAGATTGGCAAGGATGAAATCGGCCTGCTTGCGGATAAGCTCAAGCGCCTGCTGACCCTGCTTGGTCTTGAGGTTCAGCTCGCCGTTGTCGCCAGCGGCGTAACCGACCGGCAATGCATCCTGAGCGCGCTGGAAGATCTGCAGAGCGACCAGTGCGTAAGCGGCGTCAAAGGTGGTGACGTGCTTGCTCTGTTTGCCTGCCTGCCAGCTATCTACCAGAGTGCCGGCCTTGCCATCAAAGTGCAGGGCAGTCAGGTTTTTGAAGGTGAAGCTGGAGAGGTTGAGTGCCAGCGAGAAGGCGTCGCTGCCCGCCACCGCCTTGCCCAGATCATTGGTCTGGTTGGCCTTGGGTGTTGCAGCAAACGGCTCACCGTCAAACACGGCGTGGAAGGCCGGATTCTGGTTGGTGTTGGCCGTGCGCTGGTCGCTGAAAGCGTAGAACTCGGAGAGTGGCCACAGCATCATCCAGGCATCGCGCAGCTGGGCTGAGCCATCCACTACGTCGAGCTTGCCGATGGCGCCCGCATCGTTGTTGCGAGTCTCGTTCACTTTCACCTGATGGGGGAAGTAGATAACGCCCTTGGCCGGATCATACTGCGGGGTGATTTTGGCACCCAGTTGCTTGCCATCGAAGCCGAGCTGGTTCTGCATGATGGTCAGCTTGTCGATGGATTGTTCGGTCAGCATCATGCCGTTGAAGCCATCTGCAGCGGAGACGCCGAGCTTGTGCTTGCCATCCTGATCCATGGTGGCGGAGGCGGCTTCAACCTCTTCATCGCTCTCGGCCACATGCATGCCGCCGAGGAAGTCCTGGGACCACATCACCTCTTTGAGCAGGATGCCGCCCACAGCCGCTGGCACCAGCAGGTTGTCGCTGCCGCTCCAGCGCAGGGTGGTGTAGTCGCGGAAGTAGGCCGGAACCTGGGTCTTGACGGTTTTCTCGACGCCTTTTGCGGTCTTGATGGTGATCTGGTCACCATTGACCGGAGTGGTATTCACAGCCTCGGCAAACTCCGGGTTAGCGGAGGCGTAGGGCAGGGAGAGGGGATACATGCCTTGCGGGATCTCGTCAGCCGGGAAGCCAACTGCCTCCGCCATGGCCATGACCCGTTTGCCGAGATCGGCCATGGTGCCGCCACGGGCCAGGTTTTGCGGCCCATTCACCAGATGGGGGCCCATGCCGGACTGATAGTTGAGGGCGTACATCGCCTCTTCGGAGTATTCATAGGATTCGATGCCGGCGGCGAAGTCGAACGGGGTCGGCTCATCGGCGCGATTGGCATCCAGCACGTCCAGATCCAGCCCCAGCGCTTCGGCCAGCGGCTCGCCGGAGAGTTCAAATTCGGTATAGGCCAGCATGTTGGCGGCGGTGTTGAAAGTCTTGTCTTCAACCTTGACGGCTGCGTGTGCGATGCCACTCACCAGAGCACAGGCAACGGCCTGTACCAGAACGGTTTTTCTCATGTCCCTTTTCACCATTGGTTTTATTATTGACGCTTCTCATGACGAATCTAAATGAGAATGGTGTGCATTATGCTCTGTTCGCGCCGGGTTGAGAAGCAAAAAACCGCCCGGCAGCTTGTCTGGGGAACAGGACAAGAGGCCGGGCGGTTTGCACAACCAAGGTGAGGGGGGAGAAATTGCCTGATCAGAGCACCTTGAAGGGGATCACCAGACGACCCGGCTCCACCTTGAGATCTTCGACCTTCTCCTTGATCCTCGCTTCGTTCTTGCGGCTGCTGTCGAGGCGATAGACCGGCGTCTGCGACAGGAAGAGGGAGAGCGACTGATTGAAGGTAGGCAGGATAGGGGTCAATGCGGCACCTATGTTGGCCGGATCGGTCTGCACCGAGACCAGTTCGAGGTCACGCAGATAGATAGCCCCTTGATCGGCGACATATTCCGGGCGGGCGCTCAGGGCAAAACGAACCTTCATCTGCTGGCTGCCAAGGGGGCTGCTTACCTGCAGGTCGCCAGCTGCATCGAGTTCGATGCGATCCGGTTGCTTGCGGCCGATACGGCTTTGCATCTCGTCAAGACGGATCTTGCTCGACATGATGCCGGGGATCCCCAGCTGTTTTTCAAAAGAGACCTGCTTTTTGAGGTACTGGTTGATTTCGGCTTCGCTGACGTTGTACTGGGTCAGCGAGCAGGCAGCCAGCAGCAGGGCGAGGGGGAGTAACAACAGCTGTTTCAGCATGAGAGGTTCCGGTTGGTCAACATAATGGGTCGTATCTTACGCGATAACCCGCCCAGGGCGGGAGTCTGGTGACGAGGTTGTTGTGAGGGGCATCTCGGAGGTTGTCTTTTGCCTGTGACGGGGTTCATCATCGAACAGCTGGTTCGGGTCCAGGAGGAGATGTGATGAGCAGTCTGACGAGATATGGATGCAGGTGGCTGCTGTGTCTCTGCTGTATGGCGGGGATATGGAGCTCACCGTCGTGGGCCGAGGTGAAGGTGATCCCGGTATTCGAGGCGCAGGCCGCGGTGCAGACCCTCAAGGAGATCTATCCCCGGCTCGGAGTAAGCGCCATGGGCAATCAGCTGGTGCTGAGCGGGACGCCGGCCCAATTGCAGGAAGCCGAGGCGACTCTGGCGCAAATCAACCAGCCACCGCAAAGCCTGCTTATCGAGTGGCGGGTGGATGGGCTTTCCAACAGTGAACAACTGGGCGCTTCAGTAAGCCGTGACGAGGCCAAGCGGCAGTGGCTGCTTGATGGCAATGCCCAGCAGTACCAGCGCAGCCAGAATGACAGCTGGCAGGTACGCGGGTTGTCGGGCCGACCCGTGCTGTTGCAAATGGGCTCCTATCAGCCGGTCACCTTCTATCAGTGGAACGGGGGCGCGGTAGTGGGGATGATGCCGCTGGTGAATGGCCTCTATGCCACCGCAACCCTGATAGGGGACAGGGTTCAGGTAGCACTCAGCAGCGAGCAGGCGAGGCTGGAGCAGGGAACTATCAATCGTGGGCAGAGTGCCACCGAGGTCAGTGGAGCCCCGGGTCAGTGGCTGACGGTGGGGGAGCTATCCACCAGCTCGGCGCAGCAGGGCAGCACCCTTGGTACGCAGTTGCAGGGCGGGCGTGGCAGCCAGAGCGATCGCCAGACCCTGCAGATCCGGGTTACTCCTCAATAGGACTGAATACCTCGCAAACCGTGTCCGGAGCCCCGTTAGTGGGGCTCATCGGCTGCATATTCGCGCAACTGGCGACTGCGCAGCAGATACCAGAGCGCCCAGAGGCTGGCGACCAGCACCAGCGCGGTGGGCCAGCTGAACGACCACTTCTGCAAGTTGAGGCTGTGCAGCTGCATCAGCAGGCCGCTGGTGGCAGAGCAGAGCAGCAGCAAGGGACTGTGGCGCCTGAGTCTGGCGCGAATGCCGCGGGTCTGCTGATAGGTGCCGCCACAGGCGAGCAGTGCCAGCATGGCGGGCACATCGGTCAGCAGGCTGATATAGAGAGTGAGCTTGTCGGGGTAGAAGAGCTCAAGGATCTCGCTGCCGCTTTGGCGGGTGACGCCAGCCATCAGAAAGAGCCAGACCGAGCGGGTCAGTAGCAGGGCTATGGGCCAGAACCAGAGAGGGGGACGAAGCTGGCCGTGATCGTCATAGCGGTGTTCGGGGTAGAGGGTCATGGTTGCCCGATATCCATTCATAGAGTGCAAGTGATGCAAGGGATATGGGGCGAAGGCGAGCCCTTTGCAAGGCGAGGGAGGGGGCGGGAATTAATCGGGGGGCCATGCCCCCCAATGCGCGAGAATCTTTTTGTGCCGGGCAGCAGACGTTACAGCCAGCCTTTGCGTTTGAAGAAGAGACCCGTGCCGAGCGATGACATCACCATCAGCACCAGCGAGAGGGGGTAACCATACTCCCAGGCGAGCTCCGGCATGCGGCCAAAGTTCATGCCATAGATACTGGCGATCAGGGTCGGCGGCAGGAATATTACGGCGGCTACCGAGAAGATCTTGATCACCTTGTTCTGCTCCAGATTGGTGACCCCCATGGAGGCCTCCAGCTGGAAGTTGATCTTGTCGAACAGGAACTGGGTGTGGGGCAACAGTGACTCCACGTCGTGCAGCATCTCGTCGATCCACTTGTTCTGCTCAAGGCTCATGCGCTGGCGCAGGCTGCGCTTGAGGAAGCGCAAGGCACGGCGGGTATCGTGCAGGGAGAGACGGATCTGGCCATTGGCCTCTTCCTGAGCCATCAACTCCTTGAGCATGGGGTTGATCTGATCCGGCTCGAAGATCTGATCGGCGGTGTTTTCCAAGGTCTTGTAACCATCTTCGATAAGGTCGGAGAGGTACTCTACCTTGAGGTTTTGCACCTCAAGCAGGATGTCGAGGGCATCCTCCACCTCCAGCCGATCCTGGCGCATATAGTGGCGCAGCAGGCGAACCAGCCCGATGTCATCTTCACGAATGCTGATCAGCAGGTTGTTGCGCAGGGTAAAGGAGACGTGGACACCCTTGGTGTCACGACCGATCCGCTGGGGAAACAGGGAGTGAATGTGCAGACCATCGGTATCCCAGTAGAAACGGGCTGATGCTTCGATGTCGTCGAGCTCTTCCTTGTCGGGAACCTCTTCCAGGAACAGGCCCGTCAACCATTCTCGCTCTGCCGTGTCCGGCTTGTAGGCATCCAGCCAGACCGTGTTGTCAGGTACTATGTCGTCAGGCCCGAGCGTGACTATATCCAGCACCTTGTTATTGAGAATGTAGGCGGTGATCATCTGTCCCCCCTTAAAAAGTCATGGGTAATCAGGGATGGTTGCACAGGTCATGCGGCCTTAGATCGCTGCAGAAGGCGATCCCGTGGATGAGCAGATCGGGCCGATGGAAAACCTGAATGCGGCGAACTATACAGGGGCGGGCCGCGCTTGTCAGGGGCTATTCATTGGGGATTCAGCCTGTTTGTTCAAAAAAACAGCTGCAAGGTGGCGAGGTCGGAGCAGCTCGTCCCGTTTTGAGCGCTGCTCCTTGCGCATCTCTCCTTGCCTTCCTGCCCCCCTTTATCCGAGCCCTTTGTTGCAGGCTCGTCTTAGAAACAGGTGAGCTGCAGCTCACATATTAGGATAGTTGGGCCCGGAGCCCCCTTGTGGCGGTGTCCAGACGATGTTTTGGCTGGGATCTTTAATGTCACAGGTCTTGCAGTGAATGCAGTTGGCGGCGTTGATCTGCAGTTTGGCCGCCCCCTCCGTTTCCAGCACCTCAAACACCCCTGCGGGGCAGTAGCGCTGGGCGGGTTCTCCCCAGGTCGGCAGGTTGACCTTTACCGGGATCAGCTCATCCTGCAGCTTGAGATGGCAGGGCTGATCCTCGTCGTGACTGGTGTTGGCGAGATAGACGGAGGAGAGTTTGTCGAAGCTCAGCTTGCCATCGGGTTTGGGGTAATGGATGGGCTCGCAGCGGCTGGCCATGCGTAGCTGGCGGTAATCTGGCTCCTTATCGATAAGTTTGAAGGGCGAGTTTGCGCCAAACAGCCGCTGCTCCAGCCAGTTAAAGGTGCCACCAAGCCAGGGGCCCCAGCGATGCAGGGCTGCGCCGAAGTTGCGGGCCGCGCCCAACTCTTGTGCCAGCCAGCTCTGGTGCAGTTCGTCGGCATAGTGAACCAGATCCCGTCCTCCCTCATCGCCACCTCGCAGTGCCATCGCGACGGTTTTTGCCGCCAGCATCCCCGATTTCATGGCGGTGTGGATCCCCTTGATACGGGAAAAGTCGAGAGTGCCTGCATCGCAACCGATCAATAGGCCGCCGGGGAAGTGCATGCGGGGCAGGGAGTGCCAGCCTCCCTTGGTGATGGCGCGTGCACCATAGCTGATGCGCTCACCCCCTTGCAGCAGGTTGGCGATAAGCGGGTGGTGCTTGAGGCGCTGGAATTCGTCAAACGGGCTGAGCCAGGGATTCTGGTAGTTGAGATCGACGATCAGCCCGACCGCGACCTGATCTCCCTCCATCTGATAGAGATAGAAGCCGCCGTGACTGTGGTTCTCTCCTTCCTTGCCAAGAGGCCAGCCACTGCCATGGAGTACCTGTCCCGCTTTGCCTTGGCCAGCTGGCAGTTGCCACAGCTCCTTGAAACCGATGGCATAGTGTTGGGGCTGGGCGATGTTTTCCAGATTGAATGTGGCGATCAGCTGTTTGCCCAGATGGCCGCGGGCTCCCTCGGCAAAGAGGGTATAGCGGCCATAGAGCGCCATGCCGGGAACATGATCCGGTTTTGGATTGCCCGCGCGATCAAGTCCCAAATCGCCGGTGAGCACCCCCTTGACCCGTCCCGCCTCCATGATAAGGTCGCTGGCGGTAAAGCCCGGGTATATTTCGACACCCAGCTGCTCCGCCTGCTGGCCAAGCCAGCGGCAAAGGTTGCCAAGGCTGACGATGTGACAGCCGTCATTGTGCATCCGTGGCGGTACGGCCCAGTTTGGCAGCTGCAGGGAGCGGTTCTCGCTTTGCAACAGGTGCACTTGGTCGTCATTGACCGCTACCCCGAGCGGTGCTTGCTGCCAGCTTTGTGGCAGCAGCTCCTTGAGAGCGACGGGATCCAGCAGGGCGCCGGAAAGCAGATGAGCGCCAATTTCGGCGCCCTTTTCCAGCAGGCAGACCGAGAGATTGGCATCCTGCTGTTTCAGCGCGATGGCGGCGCTGAGCCCCGCCGGGCCGCCACCTACGATGACGACATCAAATTCCATTGCTTCTCGTTCCATCTTGCCTCTGCACCGAAGTTGACCTAGGGTAGTGCTGGTAGTTTACGTAAACGTAAAGCACTTGTAAGCAAAAAATTAAGTGAAACACGACGCAAAAGTGCAGGGACTGGTGAATGAATTCAATCCAAAGAGACGAGGCATGACCCCATGAAGCTGCTGGTCGCAATCAAACGGGTAGTGGATTACAACGTCAAGATCCGGGTCAGGGCGGACGGCTCCGATGTGGAGCTGGCCAATGTGAAGATGGGGATCAATCCCTTTTGTGAAATCGCGGTGGAAGAGGGAGTCCGGCTGCGTGAGGCCGGTATCGCCAGCGAGCTGGTGGTGGTGACCTTTGGCCCGGATGCCGCCGCCGAGCAGCTGCGCCATGCGCTGGCGCTGGGGGCGGATCGGGCGCGCCACTATGTGACAGACGAGACGCTGGCGCCGCTGACCGTCGCCCGCGCTTTGCAAAAGGTGTGTGAGCTGGAGCAGCCGGATCTGGTGCTGCTCGGCAAGCAGTCCATCGACTCGGACAACGGTCAGGTGGCCCAGATGCTGGCCGCCCTGACCGACTGGTCGCTGGCTACCTGCGCTTCTGCCATCAGGTTGGAAGGAGAGGAGTTGCGGGTGACCCGTGAAATCGATGGTGGACTGGAGACCCTGGGCATGCCGCTACCTGCGGTGGTCAGCGCCGATCTGCGTTTGAATGAACCGCGCTTTGCCTCTCTGCCCAACATCATGAAGGCCAAGCGCAAGCCGCTGGAGAGTGCCCCCTTTGCCGAGCTCGCCGTTGTACCTGCCAACCAGACCCGTCTGCTTGGGGTGATGGTGCCGCCAGCCCGCAGCGCCGGGATCAAGGTGAGTTCGGTGGATGAGCTGGTGGACAAACTCAAGCACGAGGCGAAGGTACTATGAACGTATTGATCATTGCCGAACATCATCAGGGCCATCTGGCCGACAACGTCGCCCGCCTGGTTACGGCTGCCAGTCAGTTGGGTGGCGAAGTGCATCTGCTGCTGGCGGGGCAGGGGATAAGCGAGGCGGGCCAGCAGGCAGCTGCGCTGAGCGGGGTGAGCAAGGTGCTGTTGGCCGACTCTCCTGCGCTGGCGGAAGGGCTGCTGGAGGGACTCGATAAGCTGTTGGCGCGCTGGTGCGAAGGTTACAGCCACTGCCTGATGGCGGCGAGCACCATGGGCAAGGCGCTGCTGCCCCAAATAGCTGCCCGGCTCGGGGTCGAGATGCTCTCTGAGGTGACGGCTATCGAAAGCAGCGATACCTTCCTGCGCCCCATCTATGCGGGCAATGCGATCGCACGGGTGGTGAGCAGTGCCCCCATCAAGGTGATGACGGTACGGGCGACGGCTTTTGCCAAGGCAACGGAGGAAGGCAACGCTCCCGTCGAGAATCTGGTGGTGCCTGAATTGACCCGCCGGACTCGCCTGGTGGAGCGTCTTGCCGTGCGATCGCCCCGGCCCGAGCTGACCGCTGCGCGCGTGGTGGTCTCCGGTGGCCGAGCCCTTGGCTCCAAGGCGCAGTTTGCGCTGATTGAGGCGCTGGCCGACAAGCTGGGGGGGGCGGTCGGCGCATCGCGCGCTGCCGTTGATGCGGGTTTTGTCGCCAACGATCTGCAGGTTGGCCAGACTGGCAAGGTGGTCGCTCCCGAGCTCTATATCGCGGTTGGCATTTCTGGTGCCATTCAGCATCTGGCGGGGATGAAGGAGTCGAAGGTGATTGTGGCCATCAACAAGGACAGCGAGGCACCGATTTTTCAGGTGGCCGACTACGGTCTGGTGGGCGATCTCTTCACCCTGCTGCCCGAGCTCACCGCCAAGGTGTAAATTTGTCGGAAAGGGCAGGGGCAACCCGTTTATGCGGTCTCTTGACCATTTCTGCGCATGTTCTCTGCAAGCCCTGACCCGTTCAGGGCTTTTTCTACTGAAAAGGGGAGCAAGAGTGACGGTAAAAGGTTGAGCCAGCTCCCAAAAAGCCTTTGATCCGCTGGCTGCTCTTGTGTAAAACCTGACAAGTCATCGATCACACTCATCCACTCACGGAAAGCGTCATGAGCAAACAGGTTTACAACTTCTGCGCCGGCCCCGCCATGTTGCCGGTTGAAGTCATGGAGCGCGCCCAGCGCGAATTTTGTAATTTTCAGGGGCTGGGAGCCTCGGTCATGGAGCTTTCCCACCGCGGCAAGCACTACATGGCGGTCGCCGAGAAGGCCGAGGCCGATCTGCGGGAGTTGCTGGCGGTGCCGGACAACTACAAGGTGCTCTTCATGCACGGCGGCGGCCGCGGTCAGTTCTCCGCGGTGCCCATGAACCTTCTGGGTGGTGCCAACAAGAAGGCCGATTTTCTGCTGACCGGTGTCTGGTCGCAGGGGGCCGTGGATGAGGCGCAAAAGTACGGCGACATCCAGACCTGGCAAGGGGTTGCCAAAAACGAGCAGGGGATTACGCACCTGTTGCCGACACCGGCGTTTCGCTCTGATGCCGCCTATGTGCACTACTGCCCGAACGAGACCATTGAAGGGATCGAGATGTTCGATATCCCCGCAACCGGTGATGTACCGCTGGTGGCGGATCTCTCCTCGACCATCCTCTCCCGTCCCATCGATGTGAGCCGCTTTGGCATCATCTATGCCGGTGCCCAGAAAAATATCGGCCCGTCCGGGCTCGCCATCGCCATCGTGCGCGATGATCTGCTGGATCAGGCCAGAGCTGATGTGCCGTCGATTTTCGACTACAAGCTCACCGCCAAGAACGACTCCATGTTCAATACACCGCCCACCTACGCCTGGTATCTGGCCGGTCTGGTGTTCGAATGGCTGAAAGAACAGGGAGGCCTTGCTGCGATGGAAGCACGCAACAAGGAGAAGGCGGATTTCCTTTACGACTATCTCGATCAGTCGAGCTTCTACGGCAATCAGGTGGATGTCAGCTGCCGTTCGCGGATGAACATCCCGTTCCAGCTGAAAAATGCCGAACTGGACAAGCAGTTCCTGGCCGAATCGGAAGCTGCTGGCCTGCTGGCGCTCAAAGGTCACCGCATCGTCGGTGGCATGCGGGCCAGCATCTACAACGCCATGCCACTGGAGGGTGTGAAGGCGCTGGTCAGCTTTATGGATGAGTTTGCCAAGCGTCACGGCTGATCCGGTCTGTAGTTAATCCTGACGCCGGGCTTGCCCGGCGTCTTTTTTTCAACAACGACTGAATCTTAGCGTGCAGCCCCGTTTTTCCCCTGTCGCTGCCCTTGCCGAGCGGGGCGCGTACTGTTAACGTCCGGTCAGGTCATTTATTTGAGATTGCACAGGAAGTCTATGAATTCGTTGCGTTTGGAACCCATTTCTCGTGTGGCCGGTGAGGTCAATCTGCCCGGTTCAAAGAGTGTCTCTAACCGGGCGCTGCTGCTGGCGGCACTGGCCCGTGGTACTACCCGTTTGACCAACCTGCTCGACAGCGATGACATTCGTCACATGCTGGCGGCACTGACCCAGCTCGGGGTCAAGTACAAACTCTCTGCCGACAAGACCGAGTGCACCGTGCAAGGCCTTGGCCGCAGTTTTGCCGTCAAAGAGCCGATCAATCTGTTCCTTGGCAATGCCGGCACTGCCATGCGCCCGCTCTGTGCTGCGCTGTGTCTGGGCTCCGGTGAGTACACCCTGGGCGGTGAGCCGCGCATGGAAGAGCGTCCCATCGGCCATCTGGTTGATGCCCTGCGTGAGGCGGGCGCTCATATCCAGTACCTGAAAAAAGATGGTTTTCCGCCGCTGGTGGTGGATGCCAAGGGGCTGTGGGGCGGCGATGTGCACGTCGATGGTTCCGTTTCCAGCCAGTTCCTGACCGCCTTCCTGATGGCTGCGCCCATGGCGGCTGGCGACACCCGCATCCATATCAAGGGGGAGCTGGTCTCCAAGCCCTACATCGATATCACCCTGCACATCATGAAGCAGTTCGGGGTGGTCATCGAGCACGACAACTACAAGCTGTTTTACATCAAGGGCAACCAGACCTACATCAGCCCGGGTGATTTTCTGGTTGAAGGGGATGCCTCCAGCGCCTCCTACTTCCTTGCGGCTGGCGCCATCAAGGGCAAGGTGCGGGTCACCGGCATCGGCAAGCACAGCATTCAGGGCGATATCCATTTCGCCGACGTACTGGAGAAGATGGGCGCGCGCATCACCTGGGGTGATGACTTTATCGAAGCGGAGCAAGCACCGCTGCACGGCATCGATATGGATATGAACCATATTCCCGATGCGGCCATGACCATCGCGGTTGCGGCGCTGTTTGCCGAGGGGCCGACCTCCATTCGCAATATCTACAACTGGCGTGTGAAGGAGACCGATCGCCTGCATGCCATGGCGACCGAGCTGCGCAAGCTGGGCGTAGAAGTGGAGGAGGGGCGTGACTTCATTACCGTGATCCCGCCAACGCAGCTCAAGCACGCCGAGATCGATACCTATAACGATCACCGGATCGCCATGTGCTTCTCGCTGGTGGCACTGTCCGATACGCCGGTGACTATCAACGATCCCAAGTGCACCTCGAAGACCTTCCCGGACTACTTCGAAAAACTGGCCAGCATCAGCCAGCGCGATTAATCCCTCCAACATGATGGGGCCCGCCTTGTGCGGGCCTTTTTATCTCCGGCACGTTCGCAGATAGCAGTATTTCATTAACTTGCAAGATGCAGGTTAAAAAAACTTTCTTTGGTGATGTAATTTTCTATTTACACCGACTCGACTGCGGGCTATGTTGAGATTTCTTAATCGCAGTTATCTAGCAGGAAGCCTTGTCATGCAGCATCAAACCGACGACGTTCGTATCAGTGAAATCAAAGAGTTACTCCCTCCGGTTGCGGTGCTTGAGAAGTTTCCGGCGACCGAGACCGCCTCATCGACCGTGTTTGATTCCCGTCAGGCCATCCACCGTATCCTGAATGGTGAAGATGACCGTCTGCTGGTGGTCATTGGCCCCTGTTCCATTCATGATCCGGTTGCCGCCATCGAATATGGCAAGCGCCTCAAGGCGCTGCGCGACGAGCTGAAAGGTCAGCTGGAGATCGTGATGCGGGTCTACTTCGAAAAGCCGCGCACTACCGTGGGCTGGAAGGGGCTCATCAACGATCCGTACCTCGATAACAGCTGCAAGATAAACGATGGTCTGCGCCTGGGTCGCAAGCTGCTGCTCGATCTCAACGACATGGGGCTGCCGACCGCGTCCGAATTCCTCGACATGATCACGCCGCAATACGTGGCGGATCTGATGAGCTGGGGGGCGATCGGCGCCCGTACCACTGAATCCCAGGTACACCGCGAGCTGGCCTCCGGTCTCTCCTGCCCGGTGGGCTTCAAGAACGGTACCGACGGCACCATCAAGGTGGCAATCGATGCCATCGGTGCTGCCAGTGCCCCCCATCACTTCCTGTCGGTCACCAAGTATGGCCACTCCGCCATCGTTGCAACCAAAGGGAACCCGGATTGTCACATTATCCTGCGTGGTGGCCGTGAGCCTAACTACAGCGCAGCCCATGTCAGCGAGGTGGTGAAGGGGCTGGAGAAGGCCGGCCTGCCGCAAAAGGTGATGATCGACTTCAGCCATGCCAACAGCAGCAAGCAGTTCAAGAATCAGATGGTCGTGGCGGACGATGTGGCTGATCAGCTGCGCGCCGGCAGCAAGGCGGTGTTTGGCGTGATGGTGGAGAGCCATCTGGTGGAAGGGCGTCAGGATTTGGTCGATGGCTGCGAGCTTACCTTCGGCCAGAGCATCACGGATGCCTGCATCGGTTGGGAAGATACCGAAACCCTGCTGCGCAATCTGGCGGATGCGGTCGCCACCCGCAATGCCCGCTGAGACGGATATGTCCGTGAGCTGATACAGCTAGGAATTGATACAAAGTAAAAGCGCGCCACAGGCGCGCTTTTTGTTGTCGGAGCTGGGTTACCAGCGATAGGTCTTGAGCAGGGCTTCCAGTTTCTGGCACTGCTCGACCAGCTGAATACTGGCGAGGTTGGCAGAATGAGCCTGACCCAGAGTGTCGTTGGAGGTGTTGCGGATCTGGTTCACCGAGTGGTCCACCTCGTTGCAGACCCTGTCCTGCTCTTCGGCTGACTGGGCCATCTGAGCATTGAGATCATTGATCCGGGCGATGCGTTCAATGATGTTCTGCATGGCGGCCAGGGTCGCCTCGGTTTTGCTGATGCTCTCGTCCGCCTTGGTTTTTGCATCCCCGATCACCGTAACGGCGCTCTGGGCCTCTTTTTGCAAGGCAGCGATCATCTGGGAGATCTCCTCGCTGGCAGTGCGGCTGCGGTTGGAGAGGGCGCGCACCTCGTCGGCCACCACGGCAAAACCGCGTCCCTGCTCGCCGGCTCGCGCAGCCTCAATGGCGGCGTTGAGGGCCAGCAGGTTGGTCTGATCGGCGATCCCCTTGATCACTTCCAATACCCCATCCACGGCAAGACAGCGGCTGTCGAGCTGCTGGATCACCTGATCCACCCTGTCGATTTCAGTCGACATCTCGCCCATATCGGTGATGGAGTGCTGGGCGAGACGGCTGGTATTGGCGGCATCCTGATTGGTGAGCGCGGAGAGCTCGGCACTGTGGCGGGCATGCTCGCGCACTTCATGGGAGCTGGCCGCGAGCTCGCTCACTGCGGCCGCCACCTGGGTGGTCATCCCCTCCTGCTGACGGGCCGAGTTTTCGGTCTGGGTGGCGACCTGGCGGATCTGGCTCGACTCCTGATAGAGCTGGTGCGTCGCTCCTTCCACCTCCTGCAAGCTGTGGCGGAAGCCCTGCACCATGTCGTTGACGGCGCGGGTCATCTGACCCAGCTCGTCCTGACTGTTGTTGACGAGAGGGAGGGCGAGGTTACGCTCTTTCGCCATCTGGATCATGGTGAGCTGCAACTGGCGCAGCGGCCGTTTGACGTAGCGCTGCAGTACCCACCAGAGCAGGCTGAAGCCCAGGCCGAAAACAGCCGCCAGACTGCCGCTCAAAATAAAGTTGTTATGGCGGATATCGTCGAAGGTATGGGTCAGGTCATAGCTGATCCTAACCGCACCCATGACGGTTCCCTCATCCACCTGATGGCAGCTGGTGCACTGGGTACCGCGATACTCTTTGTAGGCCTTGAACGGTTTGATTAGGGTGAGCTGGTTGCCCTGCTGCTCGAGGATGATATCTCCCTTCGTAATGGCGCGTTCATCGAGGGCATCCTGGGCTTTCTGGTCGGGATGGCCCGGGCCAAACAGGTTGCTGACGGCGGGGGCACGAATAAGACGGGCTTCAACAATCCCTGCCTCGCTCTTGAGCTTGGTTTGCACTATCTGCCGGTTGGCCATGCCACCGGTCATCATCAATACGTTGAGCTGATCCATGTAGGTGTTGGCGGCGCTCTCAACCTTCTCTTCTGCCATGCGGATGGCGAGATCCCGTTGCAACCAGGCAGAGAGCTCGAAGCAGAGGGCAAAGGTGGAGCTGATGACCAGCGCAAGGGGGAGAAAGATTTTCCAGTTCAGTGAGAGGTTATGCATAGTGGCCGATCCCATGCCCTTTATCTGTTTTTATTGGTTCCCGTTTCATCTTGAGCGTAGACAAGGAGAGGCGGGTAGACAGTTTCCTATCGGCACACTTTAGTCACTCTTGAGTAAATAATCTGTTAAGCAGATCGGTAATAGAGGTTGCCAACAGGGCAATTTCAGATTGAGTGGCACCAAGAGTTGATCCTGCGCAAAAACACGAGAATGATAATAATTATCATTGCTGTTATTTGCGAGTCATCACCATGATCCATCTAACTCCTTCCATGACCGGCGTGGCTTCGCCGGATCCTCTCAAGTTTGCCTTCAGTGCCAAAACCTCGGCACATGCCAGTCGGGGAGGGATACGCCCCTTGTCACTCGATGAGAACCAATGGCAACAGTGGTGGCAGCAAGAGAGCGATGCCGAAGAGCGCGCCCTCTATCTCCATATCCCCTTTTGTCGCAAGCGCTGCAGCTTCTGCAATTTCTTCGAAAATGGCGCCAATCCGGCGCGGATCAGCCGCTATATCGACGGGTTGTGCGCATCGCTTGCCAGGGCCGCAGAGACGCCGCTGGTACAAAGCCGCCCCTTCTCGGCCGTCTATGTCGGGGGCGGAACCCCCACCGATATGAGTGCTGATGAGCTGGAAATGCTGGCCAGGATGATCCGGCGTTTCCCGCTGGCGGCCGATGCCGAGGTGACCCTTGAGGGGCGCCTCAACGGTTTTGACGATGCCAAGTGGCAGGCTGCGCTGGGCGGCGGGTTCAACCGCTTTTCGTTCGGGGTGCAGAGTTTTGATACCGGTGTGCGCCAGCAGGCGGCGCGGCTCGATGACAGGGAGACCCTGCTGACCCGCCTTGGCGAGCTGACTCGCGATGATGCGGCAGTGATCGTGGCGGATCTCATTTTCGGTCTGCCCGGTCAGGATGATGCCGTGTGGCAGCAGGATATCACGGATGTGATGGCGAGCGGTGTGCACGGGGTTGATCTCTACCAGCTTATCGCCATGCCGGGCACCAATCTGGATCGGGCCGGGCAGCAAGGCAAGCTGGGTTGGGCTGCCGATGGCCAGCAGCGGGCCGCCATGTACGCTTACGGCGGTCAGCAACTGGAACAGCATGGTTGGGAGCGGCTCTCCTGCAGTCACTGGCGACGCACTCCAGCCGAGCAGAGTCGCTATAACCAGATGGCCAAGCGCGGCGCCGAGATCCTCCCCTTTGGTGCCGGCGCCGGAGGCTCTATCCATGGCCATGGCGTGATGTATGGGCGGGATTTGGCCCAGTGGCACGAAGCACAGGAAAAGGAAGTTCGGGCGCCCGGCATGGTGATGGGACGCAATCCGAATGCGCGGATGGATGGTCTGCTGCGCGGTGCCTTCGACAGGGGCGTGCTGGCACTGGCGCGCCTGCCAGCCTCACTGCGCAGCCATCTAATGCCGCTGTTCGATGCCTGGCGGCAAAACGGGCTGGCCGATCTTGCTGGCGATCAGCTGGTTCTGACGCTGGCGGGGCGCTTCTGGAACGTCAATATGCAGGCCGGGTTATTCGAGTTTTTGCAGCACAATCCGGCCGATGGCAGCGAGCCTGCGTTGCAGCATGGCAAGCACCCGGATGGCAAACACCCCGGAGTACGCCACTCGCTGGTGTAGGGGCTTTACCCGATCGCCAAAAGCACAAAGGGAGCCAACGAGGCTCCCTTTGTCTGGTCAATCAGCTGTTTGGACAACCAGTCTGGCGTAGGCACGGGACGAATTACTCGTCGTCGCTATCCTGATAGCTGTCGCGCTGGGCTCTGGGCAGGCGGCGCATCGGGGTAAACCCGACATCCTCGCCTACCACTTCCCGCTTGCGAGCTGGGGCTGGTTTCTTGCTGCCATCACTCTTGGCTTTGCCTGCTGCCGGTTTGCCCTTGCCACCCTTGGCATTGGCTGCGCCACGGGCGCGCGGCGGGTTCTGCACCGGCTTGCTGCCAGGCAGGGTCTGGCGGCTTGGCTTGCCGCTCGGCTCATACCCTTCGAGGATCTCCACGGAGAGAGATTGACCGATCAGGGCCTCGATCGCCTTGAGCTGACCCAACTCATCATGGCTGACCAGCGAGATGGCCTCGCCACCGCGACCGGCACGACCGGTACGGCCGATACGGTGGATGTAATCCTCCGCCATCTGCGGCAGCTCGAAGTTGATCACGTGGGGCAGCTGATCGATGTCAAGACCACGGGCGGCGATATCGGTTGCCACCAGCACCCGCACCTTGCCTTCGCGAAAATCGGCCAGTGCCCGGTTGCGGGCTCCCTGACTCTTGTCGCCGTGAATGGCGACTGTGTCGAGACCATCTTTCTGCATCTGATGCGCGAGGCGATCGGCGATCTGCTTGGTACGGACAAACACCAGCACCCGCTGCCAGTTGCCACGGCCAATCATGTGAGAGAGCAGCTCGCGGCGGCGCTCCCGATCGACCTGAATGATGCGCTGGGTCACCTGCTCGGCGGCCGTGTTGCTGGGATCGACCTCAATGAGGGTGGGGTCGTTCAGCAGATCATCCGCCAGTGCCTTGATTTCACTGGAGAAGGTGGCGGAGAAGAGGAGGCTCTGCCGTTTGGCGGGCAGTGCCTTCATGATGCGGCGAATATCGACGATGAAGCCCATGTCGAGCATGCGATCCGCTTCATCCAGCACCAGCACTTCCAGCTCGCTCAGGGTCAATGCGCCCTGGGTCAGCAGATCCAGCAGACGACCCGGGGTGGCAACCAGAATGTCGATACCTAGCTTGATGGCATCCAGATTGGGCTTGATGCTGACGCCACCGTAGGCGATCAGGGTACGAAACGGCAGATGGTGGGCATATTTGATGATGCTCTCACCCACCTGGGCGGCCAGTTCGCGGGTCGGAGTCAGTACCAGGGCGCGCACCTGACGGCGACCGCGGCCATGGTTGGCCAGCAGTAGCTGCAGCATGGGCAGGGTGAAACCGGCTGTCTTGCCTGTGCCTGTCTGGGCTCCGCCGAGGACATCCTGACCAGCCAGAATAGCCGGAATGGCTTGCTGCTGGATGGGGGTTGGCTGTTCGTAACCCAGCTCCTTGACGGCCCGCAGGATGTGCGGGGAGAGACCCAGTTCGTTGAATGACATGTTCGAGAGAAACTCCTCTGGTGAGCCTTTGGCTCAGCGGATGACCGGCGCGGGCGCCAGCCACGATATGGAAATGATAACGGGGGCGTAATATAGCAAAAGAGCGGCCGGTGCGCAGTAGCTGTCGCACCGGCCGCTCTTTATGTGCCGCAAAAAGCAATCAGAGCAGGTCGCGGATGGGTGCGACCAGACTCTCCGGCTTGGTGGTGGGAGCAAACCGCTCCACCACGTTACCGTCACGGTCGATCAGGAATTTGGTGAAGTTCCACTTGACGTTTTCCAACCCAAGCAGCCCCGGTTTCTCCTTCTTGAGCCACTGATAGAGCGGGTGGGCCTGCTCGCCGTTGACATCGCACTTGGCCATGATGGGGAAGGTGACCGGGTAGTCGAGGGAGCAGAAACGGGCGATCTCCTCGGCATCCCCCGGCTCCTGCTGACCGAACTGGTTGCAGGGGAAACCCAGGATCTCCAGTCCCTTGGGCCCCAGCTCGCGATAGAGGGCTTCCAGCCCCTCGTATTGGGGGGTAAAACCGCAGCGGCTGGCCACATTGACCACCAGGAGCACCTTGCCGGCCAGTTGGGCGAGCGGGTAGGGGGTGCCATCCAGTTGTTGCAGCATCAGGTCGGGCAGAGGCATCACATCATCCTTTTGTTGATTGCATGTCGTTGATTGCACATAAGTTGCACAGTGTGCTCGCAGGAGGAAAGGGGGTTATTCCCATGGTCGCTACGGTATCGCTTGGCTCTTTTAACGGCAAGGCGTTACGTTAACGGGCACCGATGCAATGGGGGGCGGCTCACACTTTTCCCCTCCATTACGCACCGGGTGAGGGCAGGATCACAATCGGCCCGGAAAAAGGGGGGCGCGGCCTGCCAAATCGGGTATTGATGGTGGGACTTCTCAAGAGAAGCAAACCGGTTTGTGCCTTTAGCGGGAAGCCGCTAAAAAGCGCTCTCTTTTCCACATGTTGCGAGTCAATCTTGGACTATCAAGCCGTCATGGATGCCATCTATACCCGAGGTTGGGTGATAGTGGACGATTTTTTAACTGCCGCCGAGGTGGATGCCCTCAAAGGGTGTCTGCCAGAGGAGTGGCAACCGGCCGGGATCGGCCGTGAAGGGCTCCATCAAGGCAACAACGAGATCCGCCGCGACCAGATCCACTGGCTGGAGCCGTCCCTCGGGGCGCCGGTCGCCGATTATCTCGCCCGCATGGAGGCGCTGCGTCTGGCTGCCAACCGGATGTTGATGCTGGGATTGTTCGACTATGAAGCACATTTTGCCCGTTATCGCTGCGGCGACTTCTACGCGACCCATCGCGATGCCTTTGCCGGTCGCTCCAACCGTCGCCTGACGACGGTGTTCTACCTCAATAACGACTGGCAACCCGAAGCGGGCGGCGTCTTGCGCTTTTATGACAACGACGAGCAGTTCTTGATGGATGTGAGCCCCAAAGGGGGGCGGCTGGTGATCTTCCTCTCCGAAGAGTTTCCCCACGAAGTGCTGCCCGCCAATCAGGAGCGTTACAGCATTGCCGGCTGGTTTCGCGTCAATGGCAGCGGCATGGGACGGGTCGATCCCCCTCGCTGACCCGTGGGGCTGCGCGGTTTTTGACACAGGGCGCCCTTTTTCACCGCAAGATGCGGCTGGCAGGGCAGCCATCAGCTGACAAGGGTTTGTCTCCCTTGCTACACTGGCGCGCACTTATGTTCGTATCTGGCTTCGTCCGGTTTTGAATGCGGTGGTTTTTGAATGGTCATGACGAAGCCGCTTCTCCCAAGGGATCACATCTAATGAAGAACATGCATGTCTTGCTGCTGTGCGGCGGCGGTGGCTCCGAGCACGAAGTCTCTCTGCGCAGCGCCAATTTCCTCGAAAAACAACTCGCTCTCCTGCCCGGCGTCGAAGTGACCCGCGTCGAGATGTTTGCCGACCGCTGGCTCAGCGCCGATGGTCGCGAGTGCAAACTGGGGCTCGACAAGCTGCTCTCGTTTGACAGCGTGGCCCGTCCGGTAGACTACGTGGTGCCCTGCATCCACGGTTACCCGGGCGAGACCGGCGATCTGCAATCCTTCCTCGAGCTGGCTGGCCTGCCCTATCTGGGCTGTGACGCCGAAGCGAGCAAGATCTGCTTCAACAAGATCACCACCAAGCTGTGGCTCTCCGCCATCGGCATCCCCAACACTCCTTATCTGTTCCTGACCGAACAGGGCGATGCAGCTCTGGCTGAGGCGAAAGCGGCACTGGCCAAGTGGGGCAAGGTCTTTATCAAGGCCGCCTCCCAGGGCTCTTCCGTTGGCTGCTACTCCGCCAGCAACGAAGCGGATCTGGTGAAGGGCATTGCCGATGCCTTCGGTTACTCCGAGCAGGTACTGATCGAGAAAGCGGTCAAGCCGCGCGAGCTGGAAGTGGCGGTTTACCAGTACGGTGACGAGCTGGTGGCCACCTATCCGGGCGAGATCTGCGTGCCGCAGGACAAGTTCTACACCTATGAAGAGAAGTACAGCAGCGCCAGCCATACCGAGACCGCACTGCGTGCCGAAGGGCTGACCCAGGCGCAGGCTGACGCTATTCACGAGTACGCCCTCAAAGCGTTCCGTCAGCTTAAACTGACTCACCTCTCCCGTATCGACTTCTTCCTGACTGAGGAGGGCGAGATCCTGCTCAACGAGATCAACACCTTCCCGGGCATGACCTCCATCTCCATGTTCCCGAAACTGCTGGAGCATCACGGTCACGACTTCGCCCGCTACCTTGAGCAGATCCTGCGCAAGGCCAGCTAAGCGCGCTCTCCCGCTCGCGGGATGAAGCAGGACCCAATAAAAATCCCCGCCAATTGGCGGGGATTTTTTTATGCCGTTATCAAGCGGGATAGGGCAGCTTGAAGGGATAAACAGGCGGGGAGGGGATGCGCCTCACTCACCTGTTGCTACCTGTGGGTATACCTGCCGTTAGCCGCGAGCCACCCGAAAGCGCACGCTGCGGGAGTGGCAGGGCGCTAGTTCGCCAAACTCGCCAGCAGCCAGCTCAAGGTGCAGGGGCTGCTCATCCATCCGCACCGCTTGCCAGTCGCTCAGGGCGTGTTCGCAGTTCACTTTGCCACCCTTCAACACAGCCTGCTCGCTCGGGTTGTAGACCCGGATCACCAGCGCCTCTTCATCCTCGGCCTTTTTCAGGGCACTTAGCACCGGACCGGAGGGATCCATGGTGAGCAGGCTGAAGTGGCGCGGGGTGGTGAAGCTCGCCTTGTTGAGCTTCATGGCATCGAACGGGATCTTGTTGTAGCAGCGTATCGGTGTGAGGTAACTGCGCGCCGCCTGCATCACGTTGGCGCTGATGTGATCACCGGTAAACGCCAGCAGGCTGAAACGGCAGCTGAGCTTGCCGCGTACCTGAGAGTCCGGGGTCGGCAGCTTGATGCCGGAGGGGCGACCCGGGCGCAGCAGCAGCTCCTCTTTACCAAGTACGCCGACCCCGCGCAGCAGGGTGAGAGCCAGGGTGTCGCACTGCTCGCCGATCACTTCAAATTCGCGCAGACCATCGCTCAGCACCGCCAGCCCCTGTTTGCCATCTTGCAGGGCGACGAAGTTCATCAGCTGCCAGACCGGAATGGGGGCCTCTTTCCACCCCTCCGCTTCCCAGTTCGCCATGGCGCTGTCGCGAGTGGGGCGGGTGATGCAGCCAAACTGGTTGTCGGAGACCACGGTGTCGCTCGGGAAGGGGGTGGGGATCAGCACCCGCACCCGGTGATCGTCGGCCTGATTGTCGAGCTCCAGTTCGATGTCGATGCGCGGACTCTGATGTGCCAGCGTGATGCGGCAGGTGACATCGAGGTGACCGCTGCAGTGGCGGTTGGCCCGCTCGGCGAGGTTGGCAGGCAATGCCATACGCAGTTTGAGAGTGGCGATGCTCTGCCACGCTTCATGGGTGACCTCACGGGTCACCGCAAACTCGGTGGAGTAGCGCAGCCACTCGTCCCGCGACGGCGAGTAGTCATACTCGTCACCATCATCGGAGCCCTCTTCCAGCGTGAGTACCTGATCAAAGGTGGTGCCGCGCAGCTTGTCCAGGATCTGCAAAGTGCCGTTGTCATTGAGGGCGATGCGGTAAAAATCGTTCTCCAGCAGCTCGCCGCTGGCCGTCACCGGCTGCTCCAGTCCCGGCTGGTTGCCCTCGATATGGAGGGTGCAGTAGCCCATGGCCGGCAGGGGATGGCAGAGCTGGATGTCGTACTCCATAAAGGGCTCGTAGTTGCCGTAGTGCACGATCTGTCTGTCCACCAGACCTGGATCAATCTCGCGCTTGGCGCGGATGAAGTAGGGGACCGGCTGGCCCGCCTCATCGCGCAGGGCAAAGGATTGGGCGCGAATGCGGATGCTGGTGTTGATCACCTCCTGACGGGGGAAAGGCATCAGGTTGAACAGGCAGAGCTTGTCAGCCACCTGTACCCCGTCTTCACAGAGCGCCACCGGCATGTTGTCGACAATCTTGCGCATGTAGAAGCGGATCAGGTTCTCGGCCATGTCGTCGGCCAGAATGAAGCGGGTCATCACCTCCTGATGCACCTTGTCGCTGCAGCAGCAGCCGATGCTGTCATGGGCGTGGTTCTTCATGATCTCCTTCCACATCTTCTCCAATAGCCCGTGGTGGTACTCGAAGCCGAGCGCCCAGGCGATGCTCGCCAGCGGTTCGAGGATGTTGACGATCTTGTTCTCGATGGCGGCATGGGCCAGCTTGATGTCCATCCGGGTGGAGGAGATGGTGCGGTGTACCCGCATGTATTTGCCGTCGTTGAACTCCCCCTTGAGGGTGGCCAGTTGGTCGTGGCACGCCTCGATGTGCTCGAAGACCTGCTCGAAGCGGCTCATGTGGAATTCACGCTGGGGGTAGATCTCCCGCAGCTTGTCGATGATGGCGAAGATGTTCTGTTGCAGCGGCATCTGGTCGTGGCCGTTGGGCAGCAGGATATCCTTGGTCACCGAGGCCTTCTCCAGCACCTCGAAGTAGGATTCGAGCCGCTTGCGCAGCCCCGCCTCATCTTCCGGCAGGTACTTGCCGATGGCGTAGCCGAGCGGCAGTACCTGGGCGGTCACCTCGCTGCCGTCGTTGCTCTGCCACAGGAACTCGGTCTTGTCGGTACCGTGGCGCTCGGAGCAGCCGCGCCAGAACATGGCACGGTCAATCCCGAAGCCGTTGAAGATGTGGGGCAACTGGGAAGACATGCCGAACGAGTCGGGCAGGTAACCGATCTTCATCGGCTCGCCAAGGCTGAGGCAGTCGCGCATCCCGTAGAGCAGGTTGCGCAGGATGGACTCGCCGCTCACCTGCATGGTGTCGGTCTGGGTGTACCAGGGGCCGATGATGAGTTTGCCCGCTTCCACCAGCGCCTTCACCCGGGCCTTGTTCTCGGGCTGGATGGCGAAGTAATCCTCCAGCACCGCGGTCTGGCCGTCCAGCACATAGAACTTGTAGTCGGGGTCGGATTCAAGCCGCGCCAGGATCTCCGCCATGTTGTTGACCAGCAGGATGCGGGACTCCTCGGTGGTGAAGTACCACTCCCGATCCCAGTGCATGTGTGGCGTGATGTGAACTCGTGAAACTGTCATGACAATGATCCTTTGCTGACGCACGGCGGCCCTTGTCTGCCGTGCGGAAAAATAGTCTGTTGAACAAACGGTGGTGAAGATGAGCCTTACTCTGCGGCGACCACCTGATAGGTGCCGCGCTGCATGGCGTGACGGCGCCAGCCGATCAGCACCACAGTGGAGATAAGGGTGCCCACCAGCGCCGCACCGAGCCAGACGGCGGCAGCCATCAGGGCGCCATGGCCGCCATCGTGGAGCAGGAAGAGGGAGAAGATGCCGGCCCCCGGGGTGGAGAGACCAATCCCCATGGCACCCACCATGGCGCCGGTGACCACCGAGCCTGCGAGGAAGGAGCCGATCACCCGGATCGGATCTTCGATGGCCATCGGAATGGCACCCTCTGTGATCCCTGCCAGCCCCAGCAGCCAGGTCGACTTGCCGGTCTCGATCTCGAAGGTCTGGAACAGGCGTGGCGCCAGCAGGGTGGAGGCGGTGACGGTAAAGGCCGAGACCATCTTGACCGCGCCGAAGATGGCGTAGGGGCCGTAGACCCCGTTGGCCATGGCGCCGAGGCAGAAGGCGTAGGCCGCCTTGTTGACCGGGCCACCCAGATCAAACGAGCACATAAAGCCGAGCAGGGCGCCCAGTACCAGCGCATTGGTGCCGGAGAGGCCGTTGAGCCACTCGGTGAGGCTGTTGTTGAGCCAGGCCACCGGCTGGCCGATGACAAACAGCATCAGGCTGCCCGCCACCAGGGTGCCGATCACCGGATAGAGGTAAAAGGTGAGAAAGCCGTTGAAGTTGGGGCTAAGGCGCACATGCTGCTTGACCCAGCGCATCAGATACCCGGCGATCAGGCCACCGACCACGCCACCGAGGAAACCGGAGCCAATCATGTTGGCAGACAGTCCCGCCGCAAAGCCCGGGCCCAGCGCCGGTTTGTCTGCCAGCGAATAGGCGGTATAGGCCGCCAGCACCGGCACCATCAGGGTGCCCAGCATGCCGCCGCCCAGCTTGCGGTACATCCAGAGCCAGGAGTTCTCGGTATCAAACAGATGTTGCAGGCCGAAGATCTGGGCCAGCAGCACAGAGACGGCGAGCACGGTACCGCCCGCCACAATCAGCGGCACGGCAAAGGAGATGCCGCTCAGCAGCGCCTGCTTGAGCTCGGTCTTGAGGCCCACCTTCTTGCCGGTTGGCGCGTCGCTCTGGTTGGGGTTGGGGTTGGGCGTCGGGGCGGTGCGACCGGCCTTGGCCGCTTCCAGCGCCTCATTCAGGATCCGCTCGGCATGGCGAATGGGCTCGGCCACCGGCGTTTCGATCCGGGGGATACCGGCGAAACGCTCCTGCTCCTTGATGGCCACCTCGGCGGCGAAGATGCAGGCCACCGCAGCATCGAGCGCTTCTTGCGGCAGGCGATCCTCGATGCCGTTGGCACCCTGCTTCTCGACCAGTACCCGAATGCCCAGTTTGCGTCCCGCCTTTTCCAGATACTCGGCAGCCATATAGGTGTGGGCGATCCCAGCCGGACAGGCGGTGACACAGACCACTGTGGGTTGATTTGTATCTAATTTGTCTTCTTTTGCTGGTTGCTTGCCGCTATCCTCTTCACCATCGAGCAGCGCCATCAGTTGCTCGGCACTTTTGGCTGCCAGCACCGCCTCGCGGGTATCGTCATCCACCAGGGCGGTGGTGAGGGTGGTGAGCAGCTGCATATGGGTGGAGCCCGCCTGATCGGTCGGGATCGCCAGCATGAAGATCAGATTGACCGGCTCGGGGCCGTCGATCCCCTCCCAACCCAGCTCCTCGCTCAGGGTAGCGACGGCAAAGGCCGCTTCACGCACCGCATCGCACTTGCCGTGGGGCACCGCCAGCCCTTCGCCAAGGGCGGTGGGGCCCTGCGCCTCGCGGGACATGACCGCGGCCAGAAAGGCGGCCTTGTCGTGCAGCTTGCCGGCCTGATCGAGCCGATCAGCCAGGGCATGAATGGCCGCATCCCGATCGGCAAACCGGGTTTGCAGCGTGATGAGATGGGGGCCGGTAAGACTGGTCAGATTCATGATGATCCTCTGTCAGGTTGGCTTGCCAGCAAGCCGTCATGGTGAAAGTGACAGCGATGCTAACAAACCGGCCGACTGATTTTTGTGAGTGGTATCATACAATTCGTTATTTGTATTGTTTTTGTATTGTTTGACCAAGGTGATTTGTTAGGTCAAATGGAGCGAGCCGTTTTGTCTGCCGAGCAACTGGGGTAGAATGGCGCCTCTTCCATTTATCATGGCGCAGAGCCGACGAGGTGGCCTTTCGTGTCGAAAAAACCCATGTATCGCCAGATAGCCGACACCATCCAGCAGTGGATTGCGCAAGGGGAGCTGGCCCCCGGCGATGCCCTGCCCACCGAAGCCGAGCTGCGTGAGCAGTTCGGGGTGAGCCGGGTTACGGTGCGTCAGGCTCTCAAGCAGCTGACCGAACTCAACGTCATCGAGAGCATTCAGGGCAGCGGCAGCTACGTGCGGCAGGAGAAGGTGAACTACGACATCTATCAGCTCACCAGCCTCTATGAGAAGGTGACCGATCCAGCGGCCGAGACCCACAGCGATATTCTCGCCTTCGAGGTGATCAAGGCGAGCAGTGAGTTGGCCGAGCGGCTCAATCTGGTGGAGGGTGCGCTGGTCTATTACGTCAAGCGGGTGCGCTTTATTCGCCAGATCGCGGTAACGCTGGAGGAGACCTGGATGCCGCTCGCTCTCTTCCCCGATCTCAGCTACGCGGTGATGCAGGGCTCGAAGTACCACTACATCGAAGAGGTGAAGCAGCTGGTGATCGACCGCAGCGAGCAGGAGATCATTCCGGTGCTCCCCTCGGCGCAGGTAGTGGAGGCGCTCGGTATCGACCCGGCCAAGCCCATTATCGAGAAGGTCTCCCGTGGCTTTTTGCAAGATGGCACCGTGTTCGAGTTCAGTCGCAACTTCTTCAAGAGCGATGACTACAAGTTCACCCTGGTCGCCCGCCGCGCCAAGGGGTGAGCGGGCGGCAGCACCCGAGATAAAAAAGGCCACCACCGTGTTTGCGGTGGTGGCCTTTTTGTTTGGTTGATTAACGGGCCAACAGCCGAGCTGGGTAGCATGCTGGCTGGTGGTTTGGCGCAGCCGTTCTACTGCGCAGAGTCCTTGACGATCCCCTCGACCCGCACCTGCAGGCTCCCTTGTGCCAGGGTGGTGATGAGCTGATCGCCACTGTTGACCTGATCGGCACGGCTGATGACTTCGCCGCGTGGAGTGCGGGTGATGGAGTAGCCGCGCCCCAGAGTGGCGAGCGGGCTTACCCCGTCGAGGCGGGTGGTGAGCATGGCGAGGCGGTGACTGGCAAGGTCTTGCCGCTTGGCAATCAGGGCATAGAGTCGCTCCTCGGCCAGCTGGTGGCGGCGCTTGCCAGCTGCCAAGAGGCGCTCCGGGCTCTTGCCCTGCAGGCGCAGCTCAAGGTTGGCGAGGCGCCGCTCACCCTGATGCAGCCGCTGGCGCAATAGCTGCTGCAAACGGGTGGAGAGCTCGTCGAGGCGCTGGGATTGCTGCTCCAGCCGCCGCTTCGGATCCTGATGGTCGAGCCGTTTTTGCAGCAGGATGAAATCGTGGCGGGCGGCGGTCTGCTGGCGGCTCATCGCTTGCAGCAGTTGCTGCTTGAGGTGAACCAGACGCTGGGCACGGGCGCTCTGATCCGGCGCCACCAGCTCGGCGGCAGCCGACGGGGTAGGGGCGCGCAAGTCGGCGGCAAAGTCGCTGATGGTGACATCCACCTCGTGGCCCACTGCGCTCACCACAGGTATGGCTGAGTGGGCAATGGCGCGGGCCACCGCCTCTTCGTTAAAGCACCAGAGATCTTCAAGCGACCCGCCGCCACGGCCGACGATCAGCACATCCACCTCGGCGCGCTGGTTCGCTTTGGCGATTGCTGCGACGATCTGGCTGATGGCGGCGCTCCCCTGCACCTGAGTCGGGTAGATAAAGACCGGCAGATCCGGCGCACGCCGTTTAAGCACCGTCAGCATATCGTGCAGGGCGGCGCCGGTGGCGGAGGTGACAAGGCCCACCGCTCGCGGTTCACGGGGCAGCGGCCGCTTGCGGCTTTCGTTAAACAGCCCCTCGGCGCCGAGGCGGCGCTTGAGCTCTTCAAAACGCAAGGCCAATACGCCGTCGCCTGCAGGCTGCATCGACTCGATGATCAGCTGGTAGTCACCGCGCGGCTCATAGAGGGAGACCCGCGCCTGCACCAGCACCTGCATGCCATCCTGCGGGCGGAAGGCCACCCGCCGGTTGTTGCCCTTGAACATGGCGCAGCGCACCTGCGCCGACATGTCCTTGAGGGAGAAGTACCAGTGGCCGGAGCTTGGCATCGCCAGATTGGAGAGTTCGCCGGTCAGCCACACCAGCCCCAGATCCTGCTCCAGGATCATGCGCACGGCGCTGTTGAGGCGGGTGACGGTAAAGACCTGCTGCTCGCGGCCGCTCGCCGCACTGGATGGGGTAAATCGGTTCAAAGGCGTACCTGTGGTCTGCCCCGGCGGGGCCGGGATAAAACGATGGCCGCTATCTTACCCCAGCACGGGGCAGGTGCCGAGCCTCTATCGGCCCGAGCATCCGATATCGTCCTTGCAGGGTTTTCATTCGTTCTGCGGTTGGCTGACAAACGCGATCTTGTGCAGACCGTGGCGAGACGCCGCTGCCATCACGTTGGCGATGGTGCCATATTCGACCCGTCGGTCGATGCGCAGCTGGATCTCGGGCAACTCGCCGGGAGCTTTGCTGGCGCTCTCCATGCGGGCCAGTAGCGCCGTTTCATCCACCTCCTGCTCGTTCCAGTAGGTTTTGCCCGCGCTGTCGATGGAGAGAGTGATCGCCTCCGGTTTGGGCTGATTGAGCTGGCTGCTCGCCTTGGGCAGATCGAGTTTGACCGCATTGGTGAGCAGGGGCGCGGTGATCATAAAGACGATAAGCAGCACCAGCATCACATCGATCATCGGGATCATGTTGATTTCGCTTAGGGGCTGCTCATCTTCATCGCCGGGCAGGGAACCGAATGCCATTATTGGCCTCCCGTTTTGGCTGAGCGCCGGGCAAGGCGGGTGACATTGCTGGCAGCCGGTTCAAAACCGGTCAGCAGCAGGGCAAACAGGTCGTGGGCAAAGGCATCCAGCTCAGCCATCTTCAGGCGGTTGCGTCGCACGAAGAAGTTGTAGACCAGCACGGCGGGCAGGGCGACAGCCAGACCAAAGCCGGTCATGATCAGTGCCTCGCCAACCGGGCCGGCTACCTTGTCGAGACTGCTCTGACCGGCGGCGCCGATGGCAAGCAGGGCGTGATAGATGCCCCAGACGGTGCCAAACAGCCCGATAAAGGGGGCGGCAGATCCCACCGAGGCGAGAAAGGCGAGCCCCTGCTCCAGCCGTATCTTCTCCTGAGCGAGCCCCTGACGCAGGGCGCGCAGCAGATACTCGTCAGGAGATCCCAGACCCAGTGAGCGGGGGCGGGCACCGGCTCGCTCCAGCTGGCCGATGGCTATCAGCGCCGCATTGGTCAAGCGGCTATAGGCGTCTTGCGGGATCTCTTTGGCCAGTCGCTGCTCCATCTGTTGCACGTTCTCGTGCTGCCAGAACTGCTCGACAAACTGTTTGCCAAGGCGTCGCTCGCGCCAGGCAAACCAGAGCTTGAGCAGAGCAAAGTAACAGGTGCCGAGCGACATCAGTACCAGCAGCACAAATGGCAACAGGCCAACGCCGCTGTTTTGCGTGAGCAGATGGGCGAGCCCCATCCCGTTGTTGGCAATCTCCGGATCCATGGTTAACCCCTTATCTGAAAAATGATGGTGACTCTTGCCCAGGCCGCGACGGCCACGTTGTTCTGTTTGCCGGGAATAAAGCGCCAGCGGCTGACGGTGCGGCGCGCCTCCCTGTCGAGTCGGTAATACCCGCTGCTCTGATCGATCTCCACCGAGCTTGCCGTGCCATCGGCGTTGACCCGTACCTTGAGGATGACCCGACCCTCTTCCCCCTGACTGCGCGACTCGTAGGGGTAGGGGGGCTCAGGATTGTGCAGGGAGGGATCTCGCGCAATGGGGGCGCTGCTGCCCGTGGTGGCGTGTTGGCTACCACTGCCAGCCTGAGCTGTAGAGTGGCTGCTGCCTGTATTCGAACTGTTGTCGGTAACCGGGCTCACGGGCATCGCGGAAGGCGTTTGCGATTGATGGCTTACCGCTGTTCCAGCCGGTTTGGCGGCTGCATGGGCAACCGGTTTGACGATCGGTTTGCTGACCTTCTTGTTTAACGCCTTTTTGGGGGAGGCAGGCTGAACCTGCTTTGCCGCAGGTTTTGCGGTTGGCGCTGCCTTTCTGGCCGGTTGTTTGGCAGTCGTGCTTTCACCAGCCCAGCGAGCGGAGAGGGTGATCGGCAGGGGCTGGGCAACAGGTGCGGGAGCGCGATCATAGGCAAACCAGAAGATGGCGGAGTGCAGCACAATGGCCATGGCCAGGCAGATAAGCTTGACAGGCCCGATAGCACTATCCATTGGCAGCGAGATTGGCTCCGATCCTAGATAGTTGGATGCCATGACCGTTTTCCCTTCCTGAACGTCATATTGATACTCAAATGGCAAGTTATGAGACGCCTGACCCGGCGCAAAGGCCGCTAGCTTGCCTCACTCGATAGTTGGCAAACAATAACTATTATCAATCGCATTTTAATCGGTTTGGCTTGATGAGAGGCAGACCGATTGACACTCAATGCGGCGCTTCGTCGGTGATAAAAGCCCTCTTGTCAGCCTGCTGCCTGTTACAAGAGGGCTTTTGATTCTATTCCCGACAATGCTGGTGGGGCGGGTCAAAGCTCTAGCAATACCCCCAGCTCCACCACCCGGTTGGCCGGAATATGGAAGAAATCGGTCGCCTTGAGGGCGTTGCGATTCATCCAGACAAACAGACCCTCTCGCCAGCGGGCCATGCCCGGAATATCGGTGCTGACCAGATTTTCGTGCGAAAGGAAGAAGGAAGTCTGGCTCATGGCGACTTTAAGGTCGTGCTGGGCACAGGCTTGAAAGATCTCCTCCATGTCGGGGGTCTCCTTGTAGCCAAAATGGGCCACCACTTGCCAAAAACCATCCCCGAGCTGTTTGAGTTGGACCCGTTCGCTAAAGGCGAGCCAGGGTTCATCCTTGATGCGAACGGTGAGGAAAATGATCCGTTCGTGCAGGATTTTGTTGTGTTTGAGATTGTGCAGCATGGCGTGGGGCACCACCTGCTCCGAGCGCGACAAGAACACGGCTGTACCCGGCACCCGCAGCGGCGGGTGCTCAAGCATGTTGTCGACAAAGCGGGTCAGGGCAAACGACTTGTTCTCCAGTTTGTCGAGCACCAGCTCGCGCCCCCGCTTCCAGGTAGTCATCACCAGAATGGCGAGCAGGGCAAACAGAATGGGAAGCCAGCCGCCCGCCAGCAGCTTGGTGCTGTTGGCGGCAAAGAAGGTGGCGTCTACCAGCAGCAGCGGCGCACACACCAGCGCAATCAGCCAGCGTGGCCACTTCCAGCGCGTGGCGGCTACCACCATCAGCAGCAGGGTAGTGAGCACCATGGTACCGGTGACGGCGATACCGTAGGCGGCGGCCAGATTGCTGGAGGTCTGGAACCAGAGGATCACGATGACAATTCCCGCCAGCAGCAACCAGTTCACCAGCGGCAGGTAGATCTGGCCAATCTCCCGCTCGGAGGTGTGGCGGATCTCCTGACGGGGCAGATAGCCGAGCAGGATCGCCTGACGCACCACCGAGTAGGTGCCGGAGATAACCGCCTGCGAGGCGATGACGGTCGCCATGGTGGCCAGCACCAGCAGTGGCAGGGTGAGCCAGGAGGGGGCGAGCAGGTAAAAGGGGTTCTCGACGGCGGCGGGATTACGCAGCAGCAGTGCGCCCTGACCGAAATAGTTGAGCAGCAGGGCCGGCATCACCAGCGAGCCCCACGCCAGCCGGATGGCACCGCGGCCAAAGTGACCCATGTCGGCGTAGAGCGCCTCCGTGCCCGTCACGCAGAGCACCACGGCGCCCAGGGTAATGAAGGCAACACCCGGTCGCTCGACAATAAAATCAATGGCATAGAGCGGATTGATGGCCTGCAGAATGACCGGGTTCTGGATGATTTCGAGTACTCCCAGCAGGGCCAGCACGCCAAACCAGAGCAGCATGATGGGGCCGAACAGCTGGCCTATCCCCGCTGTGCCGTAATGCTGGGCGCCAAAGAGGATCACCAGCACGATCAGCGTCACGGGGAGCACAAAGGGGGCGAGATCCGGGGCGATCACCTCCAGCCCCTCGACGGCAGAGAGCACCGAGATGGCGGGAGTGATCACCGCATCCCCGGCAAAAAGTCCTACCCCGACCAGGCCAAGCAGCATGGCAATGGTGCGAGCGCGGGGCGAGAGGCGGCGCGATGCCAGCGAGGCGAGGGTCAGTACACCCCCTTCGCCCTTGTCGTCGGCACTCAGCACCAGCAGCACATATTTGAACGAGACCACCACCATGATGGTCCAGAAGAAGAGGGATATGAGGGAGAGAACCTCCTGTGGGCCCGGCTGCAAACCGATGTGGCCGGCAAAGCACTCCTTGAGGGCATAGAGCGGGCTGGTGCCCAGATCGCCGTAGACGACCCCGAGCGCTGCCAGCGTAATCGCCGCCCGTCCTTGGTGAAGTTGTCGACCCATCATGAAATTCCATTTCAATTCAGCGTGTTAGTCATGATACGCAAGAGTCGGATGCAAAGGAACAGGATTATCGGGAAAGCCCTTGCCAGCACGAAAACGGGTAATTTTTGCACCAGTGAAACCACCAAGGCAGAGAACGTTTCGTAGGTGCAACAGTGCAGTTTTATGCCTCCGAAGTGTGGCAATAATGTGGCAATAACGGGGACGTGACTGCCTCTCCGAATCGATGATTTTCGCTCTGGATTGCGGATGTTTTTTACCGGGAAAAGTGGTGGAAAAATAAGCTGTTTTGTTCCGCTGTTCGGGTGGTTTTGACAGGGAGAAGGGGAGCCATTCTGACCGCGCTGAGAGGGGCATCTGGCAAACGGGCAGGGTGCATAAAACACCACTTTGCCAACTCTTTTGCCCCGAAATGGCGCTTTTCGTACTGATAATTTTGGTTTTTTGGCGTTTTGGCCTCCTAAATGAGGGCTACGCCATAAAAAATTCAAAAAACTTCTTTACCAGTGACCAATCCGTGAGTAAACTTCGTCGGCAATATTTTACACCCCCACTTCCTCAACGGTGAGATATTGCCATGCTCAGGATTGCCAAAGAAGCGTTAACCTTCGACGATGTACTGTTGGTTCCCGCCCACTCCGAAGTTCTTCCCAATACTGCCGATCTGCGTACCAAGCTGACCTCTGCCATCAGCCTGAACATCCCGATGATCTCCGCTGCCATGGACACAGTGACCGAAGCCCGTCTGGCTATCGCACTGGCCCAGGAAGGCGGTATCGGCTTTATCCACAAGAACATGTCCATCGAGCAGCAGGCTGCCGAAGTGCGCAAGGTCAAGAAGTACGAGAGCGGCGTGGTCACTGACCCCGTCACCGTGCGCCCTGACATGACCATCGCCCAAATCAAGGAGCTGAGCCACAAGAATGGCTTCGCCGGTTACCCCGTGGTGACTGACGGCAATCAGCTGGTCGGTATCATCACCGGCCGTGACGTGCGCTTCGTGATTGACCTCTCCCAGACCGTTGAACAGATCATGACCCAGAAAGATCGTCTGGTCACCGTGCGTGAAGGGGCCCCTCGTGAAGAGGTGGTTACCCTGATGCAAAAGCACCGTATCGAAAAAGTGCTGGTGGTGAACGCCGACTTCAAACTCAAGGGCATGATCACCGTTAAAGATTTCCAGAAAGCCGAGCGCAAGCCCCACGCCTGTAAAGATGACAAGGGTCGTCTGCGGGTCGGTGCTGCGGTTGGTGCCGGTGCCCGTAACGAAGAGCGCGTCGCTGCGCTGGTGGAAGCCGGTGTTGACGTGCTGCTGATCGACTCCTCCCACGGCCACTCCCAGGGCGTGCTGGATCGCATCAAAGCCACCCGCGAAGCCTATCCGGATCTGCAGATCATCGGTGGCAACGTCGCGACCGCCGCTGGCGCCAAGGCGCTGGTTGCTGCCGGCGTCAACGCCGTCAAGGTCGGTATCGGCCCGGGCTCCATCTGTACTACCCGTATCGTGACCGGCGTGGGCGTGCCCCAGATCACTGCCATCTCCGACGCCGTTGATGCGCTGGAAGGCACCGGTGTACCGGTTATCGCCGACGGCGGCATCCGCTTCTCCGGTGACATCGCCAAGGCCATCGCCGCTGGCGCCAGCTGCGTCATGGTCGGCTCCATGTTCGCCGGTACTGAAGAAGCGCCGGGCGAGATCGAGCTCTATCAGGGTCGCTCCTTCAAATCCTACCGTGGCATGGGCTCTCTGGGCGCCATGTCCAAAGGCTCCAGCGACCGCTACTTCCAGACCGACAACGCCGCCGACAAGCTGGTACCGGAAGGTATCGAAGGTCGCGTGCCTTATAAAGGTCGCCTCAAAGAGATCATCCATCAGCAGATGGGCGGCCTGCGCTCCTCCATGGGCCTGACCGGCAGCGCCACCATCGACGACATGCGCACCAAGGCTGAATTCGTGCGCATCTCCGGCGCCGGGATGAAAGAGTCCCACGTCCACGATGTGACCATTACCAAAGAAGCCCCCAACTATCGGATGGGCTGATAAAACGGGGCCCTGCGCCCCGTTTTTCCACCCTTTTTTTATCCCGTGCCCTTTGTGACAACATCAGCCTGATGCAGGAATAAAATGACTAAAGACATTCACCAGCACCGTATCCTTATCCTCGACTTCGGTTCCCAGTACACCCAGCTGATCGCCCGCCGCGTGCGCGAAATCGGCGTTTACTGCGAACTGTGGGCCTGGGACGTAACCGAAGAGCAGATCCGCGAATTCAATCCGAGCGGCATCATTCTCTCCGGCGGCCCCGAGTCCGTCACCGAAGCGGGCAGCCCGCGCGCCCCCGAGTATGTGTTCAACGCCGGTGTCCCTGTGTTCGGTATCTGCTACGGCATGCAGACCATGGCCGAGCAGCTGGGTGGCAAGGTGCAATCCTCCACCGAGCGTGAATTCGGTTACGCCAAGGTGGAAGTGCTGGGCGAAGCTGGCAAGAGTAGCGCTCTGCTGCGCAACATCGAAGATGCCATCGCCGACAACGGTAATGCCCTGCTGGATGTCTGGATGAGCCACGGTGACAAGGTCACCACCATTCCGGCCGACTTCACCACCATCGCCCGGACTCCGACCTGCCCACACGCGGCCATGGCCAACGAAGCCAAGCGTTTCTACGGCGTGCAGTTCCACCCGGAAGTGACCCACACCCGTCAGGGTGCCCGCATGCTGGAGCACTTCGTCAAAGACATCTGCGGCTGCGAGTGCCTCTGGACCCCGGCCACCATCATCGACGACGCCGTTGCCCGCATCCGCGAGCAGGTGGGTGACGATGAAGTGATCCTCGGCCTCTCCGGTGGGGTCGACTCCTCCGTGGTCGCCATGCTGGTGCACCGCGCCATCGGCGATCGCCTCACCTGCGTCTTCGTCGACAACGGCCTGCTGCGCCTGAACGAAGGCACCCAGGTGATGGAGATGTTTGGTGACCACTTTGGTCTGAACATCATCAAGGTTGAAGCCGAAGAGCGCTTCCTCTCAGCCCTGGCCGGTGTTGACGAGCCGGAAGCCAAGCGCAAGATCATCGGCCGCGTCTTCGTCGAAGTGTTTGACGATGAAGCGAAAAAGCTGAAAAACGCCAAGTGGCTGGCGCAAGGCACCATCTATCCGGACGTTATCGAATCCGCTGCCAGCAAGACCGGCAAGGCCCACGTCATCAAGTCTCACCACAACGTCGGCGGCCTGCCGGAAGAGATGAAGATGGGTCTGGTCGAGCCGCTGCGCGAGCTGTTCAAAGACGAAGTGCGCCGCGTCGGCCTCGAGCTGGGTCTGCCTTACGACATGCTCTACCGTCACCCGTTCCCGGGCCCGGGTCTGGGCGTGCGCGTCCTTGGCGAAGTGAAGAAAGAGTACTGCGATATTCTGCGCCGCGCCGATGCAGTCTTTATCGAAGAGCTGCGCAAAGCTGACCTCTACAACCAGGTCAGCCAGGCGTTCGCCGTCTTCCTGCCGGTGCGCTCCGTTGGCGTCATGGGCGATGGCCGCAAATATGACTGGGTGATTGCCCTGCGCGCCGTCGAAACCATCGACTTTATGACCGCCCACTGGGCTCACCTGCCGTACGACTTCCTCGGTCACGTATCGAATCGCATCATCAACGAGATCAACGGTATCTCCCGCGTGGTGTACGACGTCTCCGGCAAGCCGCCCGCAACCATCGAATGGGAATAAGCGGCACTCGCCCTGCTGCCCATCGAGCATAAAAATGCAAAAAAGACGCCCTTGCGGCGTCTTTTCTTTTTCCAATCGTTTGCGCCGCAATTTACTGCCCGCTAGCAGCTTTGCCCGGGCGTGCCCCTGTCACATCTAACAGGAGGCGATTTTTGGCATCGGCACTAGGCTCTTTCATGCCCATTGCGACCGGCCCCTGATGATAGAGCGCTAGCAAGCCTTATCAGGCAAGGCGGGCAGCAACAGGGGCGCGATGCGGCAAAGGGGAGTCAGCGTGCCAACCGGCAGCGGCTCCCGGTGGAGACCGGAAACCACTTGAATCAACGGGGCGCAGCCCGATCGGCCAAACGAGTCGGGATCATAGAGCACGGAGAGTTTGATATGTCAGAACAAGCAGTGTTGGTAGGTGGATGGACCGCATATCACAAGCTGACCGCCGAAGATCAGGCAGTGTTCAACCAGGCGATGAAAGGATTTGTCGGGGTACAGTACACCCCCTTTGAAGTCTCCACCCAGGTGGTGGCTGGCACCAACTACCGCTTCAAGTGCAAGAGCACTGTGCCGCTCGCCCAGCCGATCCATGGCGAAGCCGTGGTGCAGATCTTCCAGTCTCTGGATGGCTCGGCCCATATCACCTCCATCACCCCGATCTGATAGGGTTGCAGGCAAGGCGGGGAGGGGGAGATCTCCTAACCGGTTTGCTCCAGACTCCAGATAAAAGAAAGACGCCTTAGGGCGTCTTTTCTTTATCTATGCTCCGGCACTGCTGATATGTGGCCAGTATTTGCACTTATTGATTAAATTGTTGATATCACTCAGGAAACAGCCATCTCACTCTTTTTCTTATCAGCTTTGCTCGTTAGGATATTCGTCTGGATATGGCCTCCTTGGGGCCACCAATGAATCAGGCCAGAGATATCGCATTGATCAAAAGCAGTAAACTGGTTGGTAACGTTATGAATTAATATTATTTATTATGGCGATCATGATGATGAAGCGGAGTTGTATGGATGGTTTTTCTACCGACTTTCATCTAATCACTGTTATAACTATAGAGATAATTCAGTGGACCAATTTTTACAAGCAAATGTACTAAAAGCAGATTTAGTAACTATTGATGCTCAGTTTACGGAAAAGGGCATAGATGATATGTCTACTATGGTTTTGTTGAAACAAAGCCTCATATCAGTAGCGAATTTCGTCGATTTTGAAGTTACAGTTCGTCAAGTGTATAAAAAACACCCGGAGTTGAGTGAATACTATAAATCATTCTCCAAAGAGTGTGACTTTGCGAAGTACTTAAGAAACAAATTTGTAGGTCACTTAAAGCAGGAATTAGTTAACAAGGCTCTTGAGTGGAACCCCGAGATTCGGATGCTTATTACTAACATGGATGACCCCATCGCTGCATATTTAGTAAACCTACTTATTTTGGAAACTGCGATTAACACATATGTTGATGGTGAGGAAAAGCATAAGATATTTGAGACTGAAACAAGTTTGAGTTACCCGCCTGATAACACGAGGTTTTTAAAGTGTTTGACCAAAATTATTCGATTTTCTATAGAATACCTCGGAAAATACTTAGAGATAAGGCTGCAAGAGATGCAACTTAAAATCAATGAAGATAGCAGTTTCGAGAGTATGCTGAAATTAGGCTATGCAGCTGGAAAAACCAAATTTAGCTTTATAAAAAAATAATTATAAAGAAGCATTTAAGAGTGGTTCCCAACGCTTGTCATTTTTTATTCCAGTGTTGGGTTTCGTATTTATTAGGTGATAGAGGTTTGGTGGTAGTGTAGCTAACTATTTAACGTGGCGTTAGAGCTTACATGGGGTGTTATGAAGATAGCCATTAAAGAAATAATATTGGTAGCTTTGACAGGGTGCTTTCCTGCATTATTAATTCAATATAACGAAGGTGTTGGCAAACTTAAGGATTTTGTTTCTGGCGCTATAGTGCCTAATTATATTTTTTATTATTTCTTATCGTTTTTCGTTCTGCATTTATTGTTGACAACACTTTGTTGGTTATATGGATATAGGTTTAGTCCTGAAAAGCAGAAAGAGGCAAAGCAAAAAATTATTTATATAGGCGAGGTCGGTGATAGTACATTGGGTATCTATCGTCTTGCTTCAGGGCTATTATTTGCGATTCCAATTGTATGGAAGTTCACTGAGCCGAATACAATAACAAACCTTGAGTTTGTAGGGTTGACCTCTTACGCATTACTGTTTTTAGTCGGTGTTACAGTAATATCAAACATAAATTTATGGGCAAAAAGTAAGCTCTAGCAAAGCCATCATGAAAGGTACGAAAGCTTGGTTGTGTGTATTCGCTCCCCAATTTTAGTCGAGCTTTTTGCGCCCCATATAGCGGTGCTAGGCGCCAGAGGAAAATATCGTGACTGTAAAAAGGATTCAAGCAGGCAAATATTCTGTTTCAGATGGAAGAACTATCGTTAAAGATGGTTCTAGTTGGTATGTATTAAACAACGACGGTAAGCATGATTTCGGTCCATTGCCAACACTGGCGGCAGCAAAACAATATGTATCTGATGGAACAACGCCTACCGGTGAACATAATTACGCTACAAAATACGGAAAAAGGCAGAGTAGGAAAGAATTTAATGCTTACTTAGCGTCAGAGGCAAAAAATGGTAATATTGGTCCATTAATTTTCTATCTTCTAGTTATGTTGGTTATTTGCATCTTCTTTTTCGTTGTGCGTGGCTATTAGTACCGTAGGGTGCAATGAACATCGTGAATTGCACCGCTTTCGGCGCTAAATATCTTGTGCAAATGCCGAACTGTAATTTTGGTGCAATGCGCTGCGCTTATTGCACCCTACCTGTTTCGTTAATCCGCTGGGGGGGGCTGAGCGCTGAGCCTTGCCAAAGCAACAAAAGGGGCGATCTGCGCCCCGAATTCTTTATAATGCCCCCCTTTAAAATCGCCGGACCCGGGTTCGGCGCGCGCTGATGGTTGCTGTACCATCAGGCAGGTCATCAGGATTGAGAAACGGTTATGCATACTCTGGAACAGCTGCGCGCGGGTGAACTGTGCGGTGCCCGCCATCTGAAGCTCTCTGAAAATCTGACGGAGTTCCCCCACGAGATTTTGAGCCTGAAAGAGACGCTGGAGGTGCTGGATCTGACCGGCAACCAGCTGAGCTCTCTCCCAGACGAGCTGGCCGGGTTTGGCAAATTGCGCATTATCTTCTGCTCCGAAAACCGCTTTACCGAGCTGCCCGAGGTGTTGGGGCGCTGTCCGGCGCTCACCATGGTGGGCTTTAAGGCCAACCAGATTGCCACCGTCTCGGCCAAAGCACTGCCCGCCGGTTTGCGCTGGCTGATCCTGACCGATAACGCAATTGAGCGGCTGCCCGATGAGCTGGGCCAGTGCGACGCCCTGCAAAAGCTGATGCTGGCGGGCAACCGCCTGCGCGAGTTGCCGGCCAGCCTTGCCAATTGCCACCGTCTTGAGCTGCTGCGCATCGCCGCCAACCGTATTGAGCGCTTCCCCGAGTGGCTGCTCTCGCTGCCGCGCCTTGCATGGCTTGCCTACTCCGGCAACCCCTTTAGCGAGGGGGCGGAGGCGCGCGCCATCAGCGATGAGCAGGTTGCCACCTTGCCGTGGCAGCGCCTTGCGCTCGGCGAGCTGCTGGGGCAGGGGGCTTCTGGCGTTATCCATCGCGCGGTTATGCGCAGTGAGCCGCTGGTGGCCGAGCGGATGGCCGATGAGTCGCGCGAGGGCATTGGCGTGAGTGAGGTGGCGGTCAAGATCTTCAAGGGGGCGGTGACCAGCGATGGCTTGCCCCAGTGCGAGATGGCGGCGTCGCTGGCGGCAGGTGCTCACCCCAACCTGATCCCCGTCTTGGGGCGGGTGGCCGATCACCCCTCCGGTATGCCGGCGCTGGTGATGGAGCTGATCGACCCGGCCTTTGCCAATCTGGCGGGGCCGCCGAGTCTGGCCTCCTGCACTCGCGATGTCTATGACGACGGGTTGCGCTTTACTCTGGCCGAGGCGCTGACGCTGGCCCGGGGGATTGCCTCGGTGGCGGGTCATCTGCACCAGGCCGGCATCATGCACGGGGATCTCTACGGTCACAATATTCTGTTTACCCGCGGGCCCTCTGCCCACGCCCTGCTAGGCGATTTTGGCGCCGCCTCCCTCTATGACCTGCATGATCGCGAGCTGGCGCAGGGGCTGGAGCGACTGGAGGTGCGCGCCTTTGGCTGCCTGCTGGAGGAGCTGCTGGCACGCTGCGATGGCGATGTTGATGACGCGCAGCTTGCCGGTTTGCATCAGCTCGCCGCGGCCTGCCTCTCTGAACTGCACGGCGAGCGCCCCGATTTTGCCGAGATCGGCCGTCAGCTTGCGGCGGCGCGCAGCACACTGTTGTGATCTTGCGGGCCTCTTTGGTCCGTTAAATCCTCCTCTTTTGCTCATCAATCATCACTAACTCATGCCACATTGGCATGGGTTTAAGCCCCTGTTTGCCTGCGGGAGAGGCCAGATTGCCCCGCTGGCCATCACGGGAGAGGCGGTGAGGGGCTGCCCGATAAAAAGGGTGGGCAGAGGGTTGCGTGGTGCCGGTTAAGTTGTGATATTGAGGCATCTTTTAGTAAGCAATTTTTCGTAAGCAATGGGGAATCATGATGGAAGCTGCGTTTTGGCATCAGCGTTGGGAAGAGAACCGGATTGGCTTTCATCAGGCAGATTTCAACCGCTGGCTGCAATCCTGGTGGTCGGCGCAGCAGCCGGATGAGCCGGTGCTGGTGCCCCTGTGCGGCAAGTCCCGCGACATGCTCTGGCTGAGCGGGCAGGGTCATCCGGTCGATGGCTTCGAGCTTTCTTCCGTCGCCATTGCCAGCTTTTTCAGTGAAAACCACCTGAAGGCGGCGGTGAGCGAGGTGGGCCCCTATCAGTGCCATCAGGTCGAGAGCCTGCGCATCTTCGAAGGGGATTTCTTTGCCGCGCCGGAGCTGGGTCGCCGTTATCGGCTGGTCTATGACCGGGCGGCGCTGATCGCCCTGCCGACCGCCATGCGCCGCCAGTATGCGGCGCTGATGAGCCGGTTGGTGGAGGAGGGGGGCCAGATCTTGCTGGTGACCCTTGAGTATCAGCCGGAGCAGCAGAGCCAGCCGCCCTTCTCGGTGGGCGAGATGGAGGTGCGGGCGCTGTTTGAACGGGACTTTCGGGTCGAGGTGCTGGGGCGGGCTGCCGAGGTGGATCACCCGCGGGTGCTCTCCGGTCAGCTCTCCTATTTCGACGAAGTGGCCTATCGCCTGATCCGCCGCGCCTGAGAGGCGGCAGGTGAGCGGCAAAGAGTGATCCGGCAGGGCAAATGAGTCGTCAGGTGGACTCTTCGCTACCTCCTTTGACGTAGATCAACGTGGTTTTCGGGGGGAGTGCCTAAGATGTGGCTGTTTCTCAATCACTGTTGGCATTGTACGGCGAGTTCAAGGGGTTTCCTGCTTGCCTGTCATCAACTCAGTGTCTGATTTTCACGCTCATGTTCACTTTTGGCGGCTTTGTCGCAATTGTTATGGTTTTTCCAGCCGACCCTCGTGGGTCGGCTTTTTATTGGCTGCGATTTGCCGTGGGCAGGAAAAACGGGGAGATGCGAGGCCTGATCAGGCCTCGAAGGTGGCGGCATTGAGCCGGAAGGCTCGTGGATCGTCGATAAACTGGCCGGTGATCCGCTCCTCGTGCTCGTGGCCCTGCCCGTAGCTGCAGAGGATCAGCCGATCGGAGGTGCGTGAACGCAGCTGGGTGATAAAGCGCACCAGATCGGCGCGCGTCAGTTTGCCGACCTCCTCGCAGACCCGTTCCCGTTGATCGAACCCCAAGTCCTTGTTGCCGATGCTGACCCACAGCCGCTGGCCGCGGCTGCGCAGATTGGCGTCGCGCTCGCTGAGCTGGGCCTGCAGCCCGGCCTTGCTCTCCTGCCACTGCTGCTCGGTAAATTCGAGCATGGCCAGCGGGAAGAGGTCGATAAACTCCTCCACCGCATCGAGCAGATGCTGGGGCCCCGCCACCGGCGACTGGATATAGAAAATCAGACCCGGGTGGCGATTGAGCGGCAGGTTGCCTGCCCCCACCACATAACCGAGCTGCTGGCGGGTGCGCAGCTCGTGGAAGAAGGTGGAGGACATGATGTGGTTGGCCAGGGTAAAGCAGGCGAGATCCCGTGCCCGGGTGGTGCGGGACTGGTAGTAGACCAGCAGGGCCGAATCTTCGTGTTCGCAGCCCTGCTCGCGAATAAGGGTGCCCCTGTCCTGAATCGAGATAAGCGGGCGGCGGGTCTCGCCACTCGGTTTGCTGCTGGTGCCATTGATATCGCTAAGGTGGCGCTCCATCAGCGCCGCCAGCTCCAGCGCCTCGGCCGCCGTCCAGTCGCCGTGCACCAGCGTCTCGATATGCACCTCGGCAAAGAGGTTCGCCACGAAGTCAGGCATCTCGGAGAGCTCGACGGTGCGCAGGTGGCGCAGCAGCTGCTCGAACGGCGGGTTATTGGGTTGCAGCAAACTGGTGAGCTGGTTGAACAGCTGGGAGATGGGGCGCGCCTTGGACTGGTTGTCCCAGTTGCGGATGAGCGCCTCTTTGATCTCGCTAAAGCGGCCCGGGTCGGGATAACCCAGGGTGCGGTTGCCAAGGATCATGTCGAGCAGCAGCGGCTGCTTGTCGGCAAAGCCGCTCAGGTTGATGGTAAAGCCCCCCTGATGGGCATAGATCTGGTAACCCAGCCCCGCCAGCTCCGCCGGATAGGTGAGGGCGTTGAGGTGATCGGCCAAAAGCTCCACCGCGAGGCGCGCCATGGCGATGTGGCGCGGGCTTTTGACCGCGTGCTCGCTGTCGATGGAGATATAGAGATTGCCCTTGGGCACACTGAACAGGTGCTCATGGAGGTGCCAGAGGCGAAAGCCGGGGCGATCGATAAGACAGGCTGGCATCTCGGCGGCGATCTCCGGCGTGCGCGGATCGAGTCGGCTGCTGATAAAGGGGTTGGGCTTGGGCAGCGCCAGCGCCTTGTCCGGTTCGCTCTGCTGCCAGCGGATCTTCTCCGCCTCGGTGATGGTCGCCACGCTGTAGGGGGTCTGATACCAGCGGGCCAGCCGGTCGGTGGTCACCTCCGGCGCCGTGATGGTCATGCGCAGGTTGTGCGGGGTGAGCTTGGCGAGGAAGCGACGGATCAGCGCCTCGTCATATTCGCGCATCATGTAGTCACCGTGCAGCAGATCCTCCGGCTGGTAGCTAAAGAGGTTAAGCACCAGCCCCGAGACGGTATCGAGCGGGCGGCCGCGCTCCTGAAAACGGAATGCCGACTCAAGCACGGTGCGCTTCTCGTCGTAGCGCCAGGCATCCAGCCCTGCACGGTCGATGAGCTTGAGGTAGCCAAACAGGAAGGCCACGATCTCATCCACATGTTCAAGACCGAGCGGGGTGAGGCCGAAGTTGACGCCAAAATCCTTGAAGTTGGCGCCACTGATACCGCCGCCTGCCGAGAGCTGGTTCACCCAGCCTTTCGCTTTAAGCAGGGAGAGCAAGCTGCCATCCCCTTCATAGCCGATAAGGTGGCTCAGGAAGGTGAGGGGCTTTTTGTCATAAAAGGCGTCCACATTGGGCTGCGGGAAGGTGAGCGCCAGTTTGCGGGTCTCTTTCACCGGCTTGATCTGGATGCGGATGCCAAGATCGTCGAGCCGGTAGAGTGGCATATCGAGAGTCGGCGTTCCCAAATTGCGATTCAAAATGGGAGCGAAATAGCGACAGCACCACTGCAGTTGGGTGTCGATGTCGGCAGGTGACATCATCACCAGTGCCATGCGATCCGCGCTGTAGTGGCTCTCGTAGAAGTTGATGAGGTCGGAGCGCAGATCCCGTCCCGGCAGATCGGCCAGGGTATCGAGGTTGCCCACCGAAAACTTGGCAAAGGGGTGAGCGGGATTGACCGTCTCCTTGTGTACCTGATAGCTGCGGCGCACATCATCCTGCAGTTTGAGGCGGTATTCGGAGTCGACCGCGTTGCGCTCCTTGTCGACCCACTCAGGATCGAACGTGGGGCAGATGAAGAACTGGGCGAACCGGTCGAGACCCGCCTCGAAGAAGCCGTTGTCGATCTCGAAAAAGAAGTTGGTGAACTCGGTGCCGGTCCAGGCGTTGTTGCTGCCGCCATGACGGCTCATAAATTGCTGGTACTCACCTGGCTTGGGGTAGGTAGCGGTACCGAGAAAGAGCATGTGTTCGAGAAAGTGAGCCATCCCCTGCCGGTCGGCCGGATCGTCAAAATGGCCGGTATTGACCGCCAGAGATGCGGCGGATTTATCGGTATCGGGATCGCAAATCAACAAGACCCTGAGCCGGTTTGCCAGCTCCAGATAGTGGTATTGCCGATGGTCATTGGGACTGGCATATGGGCTCATTGGTGGGCGACTCACGTTGGATTTATTTGAATTTAAACATGATTATCGACCCCGCTACCCGGTGAGGCAAACCCTTTTCTGAGAGGTAGCGCAATTGTTTCAACACCCGTGGCGGGGTAAGATCCCCCGGCTATCAAAACAGGCCCGTAGGGCGAGGTTGTAATGAAGATCTATATCATGCGTCATGGCCAGGCTGGCATGAATGCGAAAACTGATGAACAGCGTCCATTGACCGAGCAGGGCATTGAAGAGTCCCTTCTGATGGCCCGCTGGTTGGCGCCTCAGCTGACCGGTCGTATCGATCGGGTGATCCACAGCAACTATCTGCGCGCCCGCCAAACCTGGCAGACCATATGCAAAGAATTACCCGATGCTGTCGTGGTGGAGGAGAGCGGTGACATCACCCCTTATGGTGATCCTGCCTTTGTCTCCAGCTACCTGACCGCGCTGGCAGAACGGCATCAGCAGATCATGCTGGTGAGCCATCTGCCGCTGGTGGGATATCTGGTGCAGAGCCTCTGTCCGGCCGCCGGAGCCCCCATGTTCGCCACCTCGGGCATTGCCTGCATCGAGTGGCACAATGGCAAAGGATCCTTGCTCTGGCTCGAAGGGCCGCATACAATAGGCTAAAAGTTAATAAAAAGTTATAGATTGAATTTTTTGGGAAGAGATGGGCGAGTTTTCCGGATTTTTATGATTATTTTACGGAGTTAATTCGCAGAAGCTGCTGTCATACGGATACAACTGCAAGAGGTTGCAAACGATGAGAGTGTTCAAGAAGTACCTGCCACTGATGGTGGCAAAACACGTCAAAACCTTCTTTAAAGGTCGGATCTACATCCATGGTCGGGGGCGGTTTGATTTTCAGTCCGGTTTGTTGCTCATGCCGAGCCAGGCGGACATTCCCCACCGTCAGACAGTCACCGAGGTCAATGAGCTGATCTCCAGACTGCACATGGATGCGGCGTGATAATCTTCTGAGCGTGTTTCTGCACGGATATGCCCGCGTTATGCGGGCATATTTGTTTTTGTCGATCCGCTTTTCTCTCTCGTGTCTGCCTTGATGGCGGCTTTGTTTCTCACCCGTTGCCCCCTATACTGCCTCGCTCAATTCTCGTTCGGGATGCCGGAGCCGTTGATGCCCCTTGCCTTTCTGTTCCCTCTCTCCTGCATTGCCATCTGGGCTGGCAATGGCGTCGTCAGCAAACTGGCGGTGGGCGTCTTGTCGCCCGCCGCATTCGCCTGGTCCCGCTGGGTGGTGGCTGCGCTGGTCCTGACCCCTTTTCTGGCTCGCCGGGTATGGCGCGAGCGTGCCCGCCTGCGTGCCGGTATCTGGCAGATCGCCGCGCTGGCGCTGCTTGGCATGGTGCTAAACCAGACCTTCGGCTATTACGCGGCGCAAACCATGGGCGCCACCGAGATGGGGCTGATGATGGGGTTGACGCCGCTGCTCACCGTGTTGTTCAGCATCTGGTTGCTGCGCGAGCGTCCCACCTGGGGCGCCATCCTGGGGGCTCTGCTCTCCATCATGGGGCTGGCTATTTTGCTGGGGCAGGGGGATCCGACCCGGCTTTTTACCCACGGCATCCAGATTGGCTCGGTCTACATGCTGCTCTCGGCCGGCACCTATGCGCTCTACAGCGTACTGCTCAAGAAGTGGGATCTGGGGCTCGACAACTGGTCTCTGCTCTACAGTCAGGTGCTCTGCAGCGTGGTGCTGCTGACCCCCTTCTATCTGCTGGTGGATGGTCAACTGCCCGAGGCGCGCGCGCTCTGGCTCATCTTCTATGCGGGGATCCCCGCGTCGGCGCTCTGCCCCTGGCTCTGGATGCAGGGGATCACCCTGATCGGTGCCAACCGTACCGCCATCTTCATGAACCTGTTGCCGGTGATGACGGCTGGGCTCGCCATCTCACTGCTCGGGGAGCGGTTGACCGCCTACCACCTTATCGGCGGTGGCCTGACCCTGCTCGGGGTGCTGCTGGCCCAGCTGCTGGTGCAGCCGGTGGTATTGAGACGCCGTGCCCGACAGGAGATGGCCGTCTGTCAGGATGAGTGAGTGCGCCTATCGCCAGAGTGAAAATGAAAGCGCCTGCAGTAATGCAGGCGCTTTTTTGATGGCGGCTCTTTATGGTCAGAGCACTACTGATCAGCGCTACGGGGCAACCAGATAGAGATCGCGGCTGTAGACGATATCTTGCGGGTTCTGATAGGGGTAACCCTTGACGAAAGGCTTGAGCAGGCGCGACTTGACGTAGAAGTAGACAGGGGCAATGGGCGCCTCGGCATCGATCAGCGCTTCTGCCTGCTGATAGAGCCGATTGCGTTCGTCAGCATTCTGCGCATCGTGAGCCTTGGCCAGCAGGGCGTCGTACTCCTTATTGAACCAGCGACCGCTGTTGGCGCTGCTGCTGGAGGTCAGGATGTCGAGGAAGGTAGAGGCATCGTTGTAGTCACCATTCCATGAGTAGCGGCTCACCCCGAAATCCCCCTCGTTGAGGGTGGAGACCATGGTTTTCCACTCCATGTTGTTGAGGGTGGCGGTAACCCCCAGGTTGTGTTTCCACATGGAGGAGATGGCCAGCGCGATCTTCCTGTGGCTCTCGTTGGTGTTGTAGAGGATATCCACATCAAGCGGCTTGCCGGGGCCATAACCCGCTTCGGCGAGCAGCGCCTTGGCCTGCTTGATCCGCTCCTCTTTGCTCTGCAGCTGGCTGGCCGGTTTTTTCAGATCAAAGCCATCCACGCTCGGTGGGGTCAGGCTGAAGGCGGGCAGTTGTCCCTGACCTAGGATCTTGTCGGTGATGGTCTCCCGATCGATGGCGAGCGACAGTGCCTTGCGCACCTTCGGATTGTCGAACGGTTTGCGCTGTATGTTGAAGACGTAGTAGTAGGTGGCCAGCATGGGGGCGCTGACCAGCTCCTCCGGACTCTGGCTCTTGATGTGCTGGTACTGCTCCAGCGGATAGGTGGTGTAGTGCAACTCGCCGGTGCGGTAGCGGTTGTAGGCGGAGGTCTCCGACACCACCTCCAGATAGATCACCTTGTTCAGCACTGTGTGCTGGTTGTCCCAGTAGTGCGGGTTGCGCTCGGCAGTCAGCCGCTCGTTGGGGGTCCACTCCTTGAGCACAAAGGCGCCGTTGGAGACGATATTGCCGGGCTTGACCCACTCCTTGCCATATTTCTCGATGGTGGCTTTGGGGGCGGGGAAGGTGGTGTAGTGCGCCAGCGTCTTCAGGAAGAAGGGAACCGGGTTTTTCAGGGTCACTTGGAGGGTATGTTCATCCAGCGCCTTGACCCCCAATGCATCGGGGCTCTTCTTGCCTTGAATCACCTCGCTGGCATTGGTGATACCCATCAATTCGATAAACCAGGCGTAGTTGGAGGCGGTTTTGGGATTGGCCGCCCGCTGCCAACCGTAGACATAGTCGGCGGCGGTGACCGGCTCGCCGTTCGACCACTTGGCCTCCGGCCTCAGCTTGAAGGTGTAGACGGTGCCGGTGCTGTCGAGCTCATAGCTGAGCGCGCCAGCAGGCTGGGTTTTGCCACTGGCATCCAGCACATAGAGCCCCTCGAACAGATCGTTGACGACGGCGCTGCCAGCACTCTCTTCCACCAGTTGCGGATCTATGGTGGTGGGTTCGGTGCCGATATTGGTGACAAAGGTCTGTTGCTCCGGGGGCAGTAGCCTGGTGCCGGCCGGCACTTCGGCAGCCCAGACGGGCAGAGAGAGCAATCCGGCTACCGTGCCGGCAATGATAGTCTTGTTCATTGATAATCCTTATGTTTTTGCTTCCAACGGAAAACGAGTGTGCGTGATTGGCGTTTGGAACTCAATAGGGGAGAGGCCACCATATATCTGGTGGGCGAAACGACAGGCCAAAGAGGGGGAAATGTCAGTAAGGTCGCTGTTTGGCGCCGTTTTTTGGCGCAAAATAAGAGGCTGAAAGTTACCGTATGGCCCCCTTTTTATGACCGGGACGAGTACAAATCGGGTTCAAATTGCCGTTTTATTAGCCCGCTTAATTCGCTGCAAAAACAAAAAACAGACGTTACATTAAGTTACAAAACAACACGGCCGAGGATCGGCTCTTTTTTTGTCGATGCTTGCAAACGTTTTCAACGCCAACGGAAACGATCTTAAAGGACCAAAAATGCGAAACATGATCACCATGGGCGAGTTCATCGTCAAAAAGCAGGCTGATTACCCTACCGCGACCGGCGAACTGACCTCGCTGTTGAGCTCGATCCGTCTTGCTGCCAAGGTGGTGAACCGGGAGATCAACAAGGCCGGGCTGGCCGATATTATTGGCTCCATGGGGGCTGAAAACGTGCAGGGCGAGGTGCAGCAGAAGCTGGACGTCTACGCCAACGAGCGCTTCAAGGCGGCGCTGGAGGCGCGCGGCGAGGTGTGCGGCATGGCCTCCGAGGAGGAGGAGGACTTCGTTGCCTTTGACTCGCCGCTTTCCAAAAACTCCAAATATGTGGTGCTGATAGATCCCCTCGACGGCTCTTCCAATATCGACGTCAACGTCTCGGTCGGGACCATCTTCTCCATCTATCGCCGGGTCAGTCCGCAGGGCTCCCCCGTCACTCTCGAGGATTTCCTGCAGCCGGGCAATCGTCAGGTCGCGGCCGGTTACGTGGTTTACGGCTCCTCCACCATGCTGGTCTACACCACCGGTTTTGGCGTCAACGGCTTTACCTATGACCCTTCCATCGGCTGCTTCTGCCTTTCCCACGAAAACATCCGCATTCCGGAGGAGGGCAAGATCTACTCCATCAACGAGGGCAACTACATCAAGTTCCCGGACGGGGTGAAGAAGTACCTCAAATATTGCCAGGAGCGGGATGAAGCGACCCACAGACCCTACACCTCCCGCTATATCGGTTCGCTGGTTTCCGATTTCCATCGCAACCTGCTCAAGGGGGGCATCTACATCTATCCGTCCGGCACCAACTCGCCGAACGGCAAGCTGCGCCTGCTCTATGAGTGCAACCCGATGGCGTTTCTGGTGGAGCAGGCAGGCGGCAAAGCCTCTGACGGCTTCAACCGCATCATGGATATCCAGCCCACTGCGCTGCACCAGCGCACCCCCTACTTCGTCGGCTCGACCAAGATGGTGGAGCGGGCAGAGGCCTTTATGCGCGAATTCTCCTCCCACGAGGATCCGGCCAGTCAGGGGTAATTCTCTGATTTATCGTGAGTGAATAAAAAACGGGAGCCCTTGCGGCTCCCGTTTTGTTTTGGTGCTTGCAGCCGTTACTGGCTGTGACTGGCAAGATCCGCCAGCAAGCCATCCACCAGCTTGAGGCGCATGGCTCTGTCCTGAGTCGGCACCTGGAAGCGCAGCCGGGTCGGCCCGTCCATCTTGTAGATGCGCGGCTGCTCGGAGAGCAGCTTGACCAGATAGGTCGGGTTGACCTTGGTCTCCTGGGTGAAGTCGAGATAGCCACCGCGCTCGCTCATCTCCACCCGGCGAATGCCAAGGGCGGTAGCGCGCTGACGGAAGGCCGCCAACTCCAGCAGGGTTTTGGTCGCCTCCGGCAACAGGCCGAAACGGTCGATCAGCTCCACTTTGAGTTCGCGCAGCTCCTGTTCGTCCGCCGCGCTTGCAATCCGCTTGTACATGGAGAGGCGCATGTTGACATCCGGAATGTAGTCGTCCGGCAAGAGCGCCGGCAGGCGCAGCTCCACCTCGGTGTGCTGGCTCATCAGCTGCTCGAGAGATGGCTCCTTGCCCGATTTCAGCGCCTCGACCGCCTGCTCCAGCATCTCCATGTAGAGGGTGAAACCCACCGATTCGATCTGGCCGCTCTGATCGTCGCCGAGCAGCTCTCCCGCGCCGCGGATCTCCAGATCGTGGGTCGCCAGCGCAAAGCCGGCGCCAAGATCTTCAAGCGAGGCGATCGCCTCCAGCCGCTTGGCCGCATCCTTGGTCATCAGCTTGGGATGGGGGGTGAGCAGGTAGGCATAAGCTTGGTGGTGGGAGCGGCCAACCCGGCCCCGCAGCTGGTGCAGCTGGGCCAGACCGAGATGATCTGCCCGATCCATGATGATGGTGTTGGCGCTCGGCACGTCGATACCGGTCTCGATGATGGTGGTGCAGACCAAGAGGTTGAAGCGCTGGTGGTAGAAGTCCGACATCACTCGCTCAAGCTCGCGCTCGCGCATCTGGCCGTGGGCGATGCCGATGCGCGCCTCCGGTACCAGTTCGGCAAGGTCTGCCGCGCACTTCTCGATACTCTCCACGTCATTGTGCAGGTAGTAGACCTGCCCGCCGCGCTTCAATTCCCGCAGCACCGCTTCGCGCACCACTGCCGGTTCGTGCTGGCGGACAAAGGTCTTGATGGCGAGCCGCTTGGCGGGCGGGGTGGCGATGATGGAGAGATCCCGCATGCCGGACATCGCCATGTTGAGGGTGCGAGGAATGGGGGTGGCGGTGAGGGTGAGGATGTCCACGTCGGCCCGCAGCGCCTTGATCTTCTCCTTCTGACGTACCCCGAATCTGTGCTCCTCATCGACGATGAGCAGCCCCAGATCCTTGAAGGTGAGCTCGGAGCCGAGCAGCTTGTGGGTGCCGATGATGATATCCACCTTGCCCTCGGCCAGCTCCTGCATAACGCTGTTTTGCTCCTTGGCGGAGCGGAAGCGGCTCAGCACCTCGACCCGCACCGGCCAGTTGGCGAAGCGGTCGCGGAAGTTGTCGTAGTGCTGCTGGGCGAGCAGTGTGGTGGGCACCAGCACGGCGACCTGTTTGCCGCCATGAACGGCCACAAACGCCGCCCGCATCGCCACCTCGGTCTTGCCGAAGCCCACGTCACCGCACACCAGCCGGTCCATGCTCTTGGCCTGACACATGTCCCCCAGCACCGCATTGATGGCGTTGAGCTGATCCTCGGTCTCCTCGAACGGGAAGCCAGCGGCAAACTGGCGATAGGCCTCGCGATCATGTTTGAAGGCAAAGCCGGCGCGAGCCGCGCGGTGGGCGTAGACATCGAGCAGCTCGGCCGCCACGTCGCGTACTTTTTCCGCCGCCTTGCGCCGCGCCTTGCTCCAGGCCTCGCCGCCGAGCTTGTGGCTGGGCGGGTTGTCAGAGCCGGTGTAGCGGCTGATAAGGTGCAAACTGGTAACCGGCACGAACAGCTTGTCGCCGCCGGCATATTCGAGGGTCAAAAACTCGGTGGGCAGGCCACCGGCGTCGATGGTTTCAAGCCCCAGATAGCGGCCGACCCCGTGATCGAGGTGCACCACCGGCTGGCCCTGGGTCAGCTCGCCGAGGTTTCTGATCACCGCATCGGAGCTTAAGTTTTTGCTCTTCTCCCGTGCCCGCTTGCTGCGAACCTTGCCACCCAGCAGCTCGGTCTCGGTGATCAGGGCTAGTGGTTCCTGACCAGTTTCCTGCCACAGGAAACCGCGCTCGAGCGGTGCAACCAGCAGGCCGTGGCGATCCTGGCTTGCCATAAAGGCGTCGAGGGAGGGGAACTCCTTGGGTTGCAGGGCGATGCGGGTCAGCAGCTCGCCCAACACTTCGCGCCGACCCTCGGACTCCACCGCAAACAGGGTGCGACCGGCAAAGCCTTGCAGGAACTGGTTGAGCGCCAGCAGCGGCTGCTCCTTGCTGTGGTCGAGTTGCAGGTCCGGCAGCGTGCTGGCCGGCATATCGTGTTGCCCCGCATCGCCCGCCGTCGGCCCCTCCTGCAACCTGACGGCGCCGTAGTTACCAAGGGCGGCAAAGAGCTGCTCCACCGGCAAATAGAGCTGGGCCGGGGGGAGCAGGGGGCGGGTATTGTCCCAGCGCCTGTCCTCGTAGCGCTGCTCGATGTCGTTCCAGAAGCGCTGGGCGGCGGGATAGATATCCCCCACGGTGAGCAGCAGGGTCTCTGCCGGCAGGTAGTCAAACAGGCAGGCAGTCTGGTCGAAGAAGAGCGGCAGATAATACTCGATACCGGCAGGCCAGCGCCCCTTGCTCACCTCCTGATAGACGGAGCCCTCGGCGCGGGAGATCTCGAACTGCTCGCGATAGTGGCCGCGAAACAGCTCGATGGCCCCCTCATCGGTCGGAAACTCCCGGGCAGGAAGCAGGCTGACGCTCTTGACCGGCTCGCTGGAGCGTTGGGTTTCCGGATCGAACGGGCGGATGGAGTCCACTTCATCGTCGAAGAAGTCGATGCGATAGGGGCTGTTGCTGCCCATGGGAAAGAGATCGAGCAGGGAGCCGCGGGCGGCAAACTCGCCGTGCTCCAGCACCTGATCCACCGCCACGTAACCCGCTTCGGCGAGGCGCCCGCGCAGCTGTTGCAGGTTGAGACGCTGGCCGCTTTTCACCATCAGGCTGTATTTGTCAAGATAGGCACGCGGTGCACAACGCAGCATCAGGGTCGAGACGGGGACGATCAGTACGCCACTGCTCATCTGCGGCAGCTTGTAGAGGGTCTCGAGCCGCTGGGAGATGATGTCCTGATGGGGGGAGAAGGTGTCATAGGGCAGCGTCTCCCAATCCGGGAACAGCAGTACCGGGCAGCCCTTGTCGGCCAGCAGGTATTGGAGTTCCTGCTCGAGGCGTAGAGCACTCGGGGTGTCTGCGGTGAGCAGCAGCACGGGCCCCTTGTTTTGTGTAATAAGGCGAGCGGCGATGAGCGAGAGGCTGCTGCCGACCAGTTGGCCGAGCGTGATCTTTTGGCCCGCTTTGGCGGGCAAGGCGGGGAGTGTCATTGGCATCGTTCGATTCTTTTAACGTTGTTGGCGCTCTTGGGCACGCAGTTTGAGCTGTTTGGATTGCACATGGAGGCTGGCGCGTACCAGCAGTTCACGGTCATCTTCACGGATCCGCACATAGTCGAGCACCACATGGGGGCCATGCTCACCCGGGGTGACCTCCCTGACCTGACCATAGCAGTAGATGGCGGCGGCCTCTTCGCGCAGGAAGATCTTGAGGCGCACTATCTGGTGCGGATGCGGCGCATCCCCGTGGCCATGATAGGGGTGCAGGTAGGTGAGCTCACCAGCGCCAAAGCGCAGGGTGTGGAAGCGCTGCTCGGGGTGATCCTGCATGGAGAGCACATAGCCCATGATCATGTCGATCTTGCGCGACTGCTGATTGACGATCTCGACCAGATCGTGCATCGATTCGTTCTGATTGCGCAGCAGCCGGCTGGTCACCATGTCGATGGAGGTGATGGCCGAGGAGATGCGAAAAGGCTCCGGCAGCTCAGCGTCCAGCTCCGTGAGCGAAGGGAGATGGAAGTCTGCCGGCATGGGGATCACATTGACCGGCATGGCATGAGTAACGCTGAAGAACTGTTCCTGCATGGAGGCTATCCCTTGTTGTCATGGACGGTTTCCCTTTATTATCCGGTATCTTATTTTGTTGGCAACGTAGATATCCTTGAAGACCGGACTTTTTCAGCCCCTTTCGCTGGCCATCGGCCTGCGTTATGCCGGCTCGAAGCGCAGCAACCGCTTCGTCTCATTTATCTCCCTGTTCTCCACCTTCGGCATTGCTATCGGGGTTGCGGCCCTGATGGTGGTCATTTCGGTGATGAACGGTTTCGAAGGCCAGCTCAAGGGGCGCATCCTCGGGGTGATCCCCCATGTGGTGGTTACCAACGAGGCTGGCCGCATTGATGCCGCGCCGCAAGGGCTGCCGGACCTGGCCAAGCTGCCTCATGTGGTGGCAACGGCCCCCATGCTCGACAGCGAAGGGATGCTGCAAAGCCCCGGCCAGCTCACCGGCGTCAGCGTGCAGGGGATCGATCCCGCCCTCTGGCCCAAGGATGACATCCTGCACTCCCAGATGCTGGGGGGGCGCCTCGATACCTTGCAGGCCGGTCACTACCGCATCGTGCTGGGGCAGGGGGTGGCGCGTCGCCTCAATGTCACCATCGGCGATCAGGTTCGTCTGATCCTGACCGACGGATCCCGTTTTACCCCCTTTGGCCGGGTGCCGGCCCAGCGCCTCTTTACCGTCTCCGGTATCTTCGGTGTGGGTGCCGATGTGGATAACCAGATTGCGTTCATTGCGTTGGGGGATGCCCAGCGTCTGCTGCGGCTGCCGACAGAAACCGTCGGTGGCATTCGCCTCTGGCTCGATGATCCGTTTGCTGCTGATCAGGTGATCAAGACGCCGCTGCCCGATGGGCTGCTGTGGCAGGATTGGCGCCGTGAGCGGGGCGAGCTGTTCCAGGCGGTCGCCATGGAGAAACGGATGATGGGGCTGATGCTGGTACTGATCATCGCCGTTGCGACCTTCAACATTCTCTCCGCGCTGGTGATGGTGGTGACGGACAAGGAGGGCGAAGTGGCCATCCTGCGCACCATGGGCATGAGCGAGTCGGGGATCGTCAAAATCTTCATGGTGCTCGGCGCTTCCAGCGGGGTGATTGGCTCCCTGTTTGGTGCGCTGGCGGGGCTTGGCCTGACCCTCGGCCTCAACCCGCTGCTCAATGCGGTGGGGCTCAATCTCTATATGGCTGCGGGCGGGAGCGGCTTGCCGGTTATCGTCGAGCCAGCCCAGGTCGTCACCATTTTGCTGGGCGCCGTGCTGCTCAGCTTCAGCGCCACCCTTTATCCCGCTGCCCGTGCGGCGCGGGTGAAGCCGGCGGAGGCGCTGCGTTATGAATAATTCATCTTCTGTTGTTACCTCTGGTGCGATTACTGGAGCAAATGGAGCCCCCTTTATGAATGAAGCCGTATCCCGTGAGCCTCTGCTGCGTTGCCAGGCCCTCAACCATGTCTACAAAGAGGGTGAGCTGGAGACCCAGGTACTCAAGGGGATCGATTTGAGCGTCGCACCGGGCGAGATGCTGGCGGTGGTGGGGAGCTCGGGCTCCGGCAAGACCACCCTGCTGCACCTGATGGGGGCGCTTGATAACCCCTCCAGCGGCGCCGTGCTGTTCAAGGGAGAGGATATTCACCACTGGGACAGCCGTACCCAGGCCCGTTTTCGCAATCAGGAGCTGGGTTTCGTCTATCAGTTCCACCACCTGCTCTCCGAGTTCAGTGCGCTGGAAAATGCGGCCATGCCGCTGCTGATCGCCGGTGAATCGGTAGCGGTCGCTACCGAGAAGGCGACCCGGATGCTGGGGCGGGTAGGGCTCTCCCACCGTCTCAACCACAGACCGTCCGAGCTCTCCGGTGGCGAGCGCCAGCGGGTGGCGATTGCCCGTGCGCTGGTCAACGAACCGAGTCTGGTGCTGGCGGACGAGCCGACCGGTAACCTGGATCACGCCAGTGCTACTGCCGTCTACGAGCTGCTCTGTGAGCTTAACCGCGAGCTGGGCACTGCGTTTGTGGTAGTCACCCACGATCTGAGTCTGGCGGCCAAGCTTCATCGTCGGGTCACGCTGGTGAGCGGCGTGATGGCGGAGGTTGCCTGATGTTCAAACCGCTGCCCCTTTTTCTGGGCCTGCGCTATAGCCGCTCCCGTCGTCGCAACGGGTTTATCGCCTTTATCTCCGCCTCTTCTCTGATCGGTATCGCCCTCGGGGTGATGGCGCTGATTTTGGGCCTCTCCGCCATGAACGGCTTCGAGCGGGAGCTCAAAGATCGGGTGCTCTCGGTGGTGCCGCAAGGGGAGCTGGACGCTGTCGAGCAGCCGCTGCCGGATTGGCCGCGTCTGCGCGACTACCTGCTGGCGCAGCCCGGGGTGGAAGCTGCCGCCCCCGTCATTCGTCTCAACGGTTTGCTGGAGCACGGCTCCGCCCTCAAGGGGGTTCAGCTGCGTGCCGTGCTGCCCGATCTGGAAGCCAATCTCTCCGATGCCGGCAAATACATGACGGGCCGTGGCCTGCGTGAGCTGCAGCCCGGCGAGCGGGGGGTGATCCTCGGCAAGACCATAGCCGACAAGCTGGGGGTGAAGGTTGGCGACACCCTTGCTCTGCTGTTGCCGCAAGGGGGCGATCAGACGGGGATCAAAAATCCCCGCCGGGAAACCCTGACCGTGGTCGGGTTGCTGGAGATTGGTGGCCAGCTCGATGGCCTGCTCGGTTTCATGCACCTGACCGATGCGCAAGCGATCACCGGTATGGGCAGCGATGTGGAAGGTTTCAGCCTGCGGGTGAGTGATGTGCTCAAGGCGCAGTCCATTACGGTCGCGGCGGCCCAGCGCTTCCCTCATCACGTCTATATCCGCAGCTGGATGAACAGTCAGGGTTACCTCTATCAGGACATCCAGATGGTGCGTACCGTCATGTATGTGGTGATGCTGATGGTGGTGGCAGTGGCCTGCTTCAACATCGTCTCCACCCTGGTGATGGCGGTGAACGAGAAACGCAGCGAGATCGCCATCCTGAAAACCATGGGGGCGAGTCCGGGCCAGATCCGGCTTACCTTCGTCATTCAGGGGATGGTCAACGGCGTGGCCGGTGCCCTGCTCGGTGCGCTGCTGGGGGGTCTGCTATCCAGCAAGCTGACCCAGATCCTGAGTGTTATCGAGAAGCTCATTGGCCACCGTTTCCTCAATCCGGATATCTACTTTATCGACTTCCTGCCGACCGAGTTGCATATGCAGGATCTGCTTATCGTGACGGGGGCGGCCATCCTGATGAGTCTGGTGGCGACCCTCTATCCCGCCTGGCGGGCGAGCGGTCTGGTGCCGTCACGCGAGCTGGGTCACTGATGCGCGGCATCTGATCCGCGAATCAAAACGAAGAGCCCGCCGGTGTTAAACCGGCGGGCTCTTCTGTTTTTTGTCTGTGTGTCGATATGGCGAGCGGACTTAGTGGGCGTTCAGCTCATCGAGCGGCAGGGAGAAGCTCGCTACGAAGGTGTCGATAAAGTAGCGCATCTCCTCGCTCATTCGCGCAGCCAGCATCGCCTCGAGGCGTTTGCGAGCCGGTTCAAACTCCCGGTTGCCGGCGTTGATCTCCTCCAGACACTTGGTATAGGCGCAGAGGGTGTCGGCGTCTTTCACCAGCCTTGCCAGCTCCTCATCCTGCATCGCCGAGTCGAGCAGTGGGCGAAAGTCCTCCACCAGTTCCGGCGGCAGCATGCCAAGCAGGCGCTGCTCGGCGGCCAGTTCAATCTTCTTGTACTCGCGGGCGATCTCGGGATTGAAGTATTTCACCGGGGTGGGCAGATCGCCGGTCAGCACCTCGCTGCTGTCGTGGTAGAGCGCCATCACTGCTGCGCGGTCGGCATTCACGTTGCCGCCAAAGATCCGGTTTTTAATGATGCCGAGGGCATGGGCCACCATGGCGACCTGCAGGCTGTGCTCGGCGATGTTTTCCGGTTGGATGTTGCGCATCAGTGGCCAGCGGTAGATGAGCTTCATGCGGGCGAGATTGGCAAAAAAGTGGCTGGGGAGCATGGGATGCCTCGAATGGATGCAATGAAAAAGGGCAGACCCTAGTCTGCCCTTTTTTTGCAATACAGGCACCGCCTGCCATCCGATTTTTAACCCGCTCAGCGGATATAGCGGCCTGATTCGGCTTCCTGATTGGTCACGATCATCTGGCCGATGGGGGCCAGACTGATGATGGCCAGCTTGAGGTGCTGGATACCAAACGGGATGCCGACGATGGTGATGAAACAGGCCAGAGCAGAGGCAATGTGGCCGATGGCCAGCCAGATCCCGATCAGCACGAACCAGATGATGTTGCCAATCAGCCCGAGGGTACCGGTGCCGATATCACCTTGACCCGTCATCGCCTTGCGACTGACCGCCTGCTTGCCGAAAGGGAAGAAGGTGAAGGTGCCAATGACGAAGCAGGCGCGCCCCCAGGGGATGCCGACCAGCGAGATAAAGCAGAGCAGACCGGCCAGCCACCAGGCCAGGCCCATAAAGACACCTCCCAGTACAAACCAGAGCAGATTGAACAAGAAGCGGAAAAAGGCCATGTGGGATACTCCAGACTTATCAAGTTGGTTGCCACCATAACGAGGGAGGGCAGGGGACGCAACGATTGATTGGCCCGGATGCATCGGGCCGGTCAACCCGGGTCGTGATACCACCTATGGGCATCGGGTATTCAGTTGCCGGATATTGACCAATAGATCGGCGTTTTAGGCAAATTTGCGCAGAAAAAGGTGAGCAAGCGCAAAAATATCGCGCAATGCCAGTTGAAGTTCGGGCTGCAACTCCCCATATAAAGAGCACTTTTGCACGAATTGTGCCTCTGCGGCGCCCAATGTGGGGGTTGTGTGGCTCGACTCGACCAGAGTGCGCCGCTATAATGCCGCGTCATATTTTCTCATCACAAAGACATATTGTTGTCTTTATAAACAGGAAGACTCCGGCTTTGCCCGGAGGCAATAAAGGGTCAGCACACAGTGCTGAGTTGAACGAGGTAGAAGAATGCAAGTTTCTGTAGAGACAACCCAGGGTCTGGAACGCCGTCTTACCATCACTGTACCGGCTGCTACCGTAGACGCCGCTGTGCGCAAAGAATTGAACGGCCTGGCCAAAACCCGTCGCATCGACGGTTTCCGTCCTGGCAAGGCTCCGGTTGCCATCATCAAGAAGATGTTTGGTGCCATGGCTCACGCCCGTGTTGCCGATGAAATGATGCAGAACAACTTCATCAAAGCCATCATCGAAAACAAACTGAGCCCGGCTGGCGCGCCGACCATGGATCCGAAAGAGATCAAAGAAGGCGAAGATTTCGAATTCACTGCCACTTTCGAAGTGTACCCGGAGTTCGAAGTTGCCGGTCTGGAAAGCATCAAGGTTGAGAAGCCGGTTGCTACCGTGAAGGACGAAGATCTGGCCAACATGATCGACACCCTGCGCAAGCAGCACGCTACCTGGGCTGAAGCTGACGTAGCTGCTGCCAACGGCATGCGTGTGACCATGGACTTCGTCGGTTCCATCGACGGTGAAGAGTTCGAAGGTGGCAAGGCTGAAGGCTTCAACCTGGTACTGGGTGCCGGCCGCATGATCCCTGGCTTCGAAGATGCCATCCTGGGCAAGAAAGCAGGCGACGAGTTCACCATCGAAGTGACCTTCCCGGCTGACTACCACGCTGAAAACCTGAAAGGCAAAGCGGCCAAGTTCGCTTCCAAGCTGAACAAGGTTGAAGAGCAGATCCTGCCCGAGCTGACCGAAGAGTTCGTCAAGCGTTTCGGCATCGAGAGCGGTTCCGTTGAAGAGCTGAAAGCCGAAGTGCGCAAGAACATGGAGCGCGAACTGGCTCAAGCCCTGAAAAACAGCGTGAAAGAGCAGGTTCTGAACGGTCTGGTTGAAGCCAACCAAATCGATCTGCCGAAAGCTGCCGTTGCGCAAGAGATCGATGCTCTGCGCCAGCAGGCTCTGCAGCGCTTCGGTGGTTTCCAGGGCGGCAACGCTCCGGAGCTGCCGGCTGAGCTGTTCCAGGCTCAGGCCGAGCGTCGTGTACGCGTAGGTCTGCTGCTGGGCGACGTGATCCGCACCAACGAAATCAAGGCTGACGATGCTCGCGTGACCAGCATCATCGAATCCATGGCCACTGCGTACGAAGATCCGAAAGAAGTGATCGAGTACTACCAGAAGAACGAACAGATGCTGAACGGCGTTCGTAACCTGGCCATCGAAGATCAAGCTATCGACCTGATCCTCTCCAAAGCGCAAGTGACCGAAAAAGAAGTTGCCTTTGACGAAGTGATCAACAAGTCTGGCGCCGCTGCCTAAGAACATTTGACTTAAGGTCAAGACTGTTAAGTATAATGGCTCGTGTGATCTCCACTCGGGCCATTTTATTTTAGGGACAATGCCTTATGTACAAGAACTATAACGATGTGACCGATTCTCCCAGCAATGCGCTGGTCCCCATCGTGGTCGAACAGACTGCCAAGGGTGAGCGTTCCTACGATATTTACTCCCGTCTGCTGAAAGAGCGGGTGATCTTCTTGACCGGTCAGGTTGAAGATCACATGGCCAATCTGGTGGTTGCCCAGTTGCTGTTCCTCGAGTCCGAGAATCCGGACAAGGACATCTACATCTACATCAACTCTCCGGGCGGCTCCGTGACTGCGGGCATGTCCATCTATGACACCATGCAGTTCATCAAGCCGGACGTGAGCACCGTCTGCATGGGGCAGGCCTGTTCCATGGGCGCCTTTCTGCTGGCTGGCGGTGCCAAGGGCAAGCGTTTCTGCCTGCCCAATGCCCGCGTGATGATCCACCAGCCGCTGGGCGGTTTCCAGGGCCAGGCATCTGATATCCAGATCCACGCTCAGGAGATCCTGAAGATCAAAAATACCCTGAACGAGCGTTTGGCTTTCCATACCGGCCAGGATATGGCTACCATCGAGCGCGACACCGACCGCGACAACTTCATGTCTGCCGAGCAGGCAGTCGCTTACGGTCTGGTCGACGGTGTCTTGACTCAGCGTGGCTGAGCAGGGTGTCCCGGTCTGTTGTAAACTCAACAGGCCGACCCATCCTCTATTGATAAAACGAGGTTGCTGAATGACAGAAAAACGCAAGGGTGAGGGTGATAAGCTGCTCTACTGCTCTTTTTGCGGCAAAAGCCAGCATGAAGTGCGTAAGCTGATCGCTGGCCCTTCCGTCTACATATGTGATGAGTGTGTCGAGCTGTGCAACGACATCATCCGCGAGGAGATCCGCGAGATCTCTCCCAAGCGCGATGGTAATGAGCTGCCGACCCCTCATCAGATCCGCGCTCATCTCGATGACTATGTGATCGGGCAGGAGTACGCCAAGAAGGTGTTGGCCGTTGCCGTCTACAACCACTACAAGCGCCTGCGCAACAGCGGCGAAAACAGTGGTGTGGAGCTGGGCAAGTCCAACATTCTGCTGATTGGCCCGACCGGTAGCGGCAAGACCCTGCTGGCCGAGACCTTGGCTCGCCTGCTGGATGTGCCGTTCACCATGGCCGATGCGACCACCCTGACCGAAGCCGGTTATGTGGGCGAGGACGTGGAGAACATCATCCAGAAGCTGCTGCAAAAGTGCGACTACGACGTGGAGAAGGCCCAGCGTGGCATCGTCTACATCGACGAGATCGACAAGATCTCCCGCAAGTCGGACAACCCCTCCATTACCCGCGATGTCTCCGGGGAAGGGGTACAGCAGGCCCTGCTCAAGCTGATCGAAGGGACCATCGCTTCCGTGCCGCCGCAAGGTGGTCGCAAGCATCCGCAGCAGGAGTTCTTGCAGGTTGATACCTCCAAGATCCTCTTCATCTGTGGTGGTGCCTTTGCCGGTCTGGACAAGGTGATTGAGCAGCGTTCCGTCAAGGGAACCGGTATCGGTTTTGGCGCCGAGGTGAAGTCCAAGGATGCCAAGGCCTCCTTGAGCGAAACCTTCGCCAAGGTGGAGCCGGAAGATCTGATCAAATATGGTCTGATCCCCGAGTTCATCGGCCGTCTGCCGGTGGTGGCTACCCTGACCGAATTGGACGAGGCTGCCCTCATCCAGATCCTGCAAGAGCCGAAAAACGCGCTGACCAAGCAGTATGCTGCGTTGTTCGATCTGGAAGGGGTTGAGCTGGAGTTCCGTGAGGATGCGCTGCACGCCATTGCCCGCAAGGCGATGGAGCGTAAAACCGGTGCTCGTGGTCTGCGTTCCATCGTGGAAGCTGTGCTGCTCGATACCATGTATGACCTGCCTTCTCTGGAAGGGGTCAGCAAGGTGGTGATCGACGAGACCGTGATCAAAGGGGACTCCGCGCCCTTGATGATCTACGAAAATCCCGAGACTCAAGCTGCCGCATCAGAGTAACAGTCTGATTTTTAATCAAATGGAAGGGGCTTTTTGCCCCTTTCATGCTTTTTGCGGTTTAGACGATTGAATCTCGTTGGAGCGCCCCCATATACTCAGCCAAGCGCTTTGCCAACGGTATAACAAGCCGAGAGGACATATATGAACCTAGAGCGTTCAGAACGCATCGAGATTCCCGTCCTGCCTCTTCGTGACGTGGTGGTTTATCCCCACATGGTCATTCCACTCTTTGTGGGGCGGGAAAAATCCATTCGCTGTCTGGAAGCGGCCATGGAGCAGGACAAGAAAGTTCTGCTGGTGGCCCAGAAGGATGCGTCAACCGATGAGCCGACCGTGGAGGAGATCTTCACCGTCGGGACAGTGGCCAATATTCTGCAGATGCTCAAACTGCCGGATGGCACCGTCAAGGTGCTGGTAGAGGGTGGGCAGCGTGCTCGCCTGGAGCGGATGATCGACGACAAGGACTTCTTTGTCTGCGAGGCCCAGTACATCTCCTCCAAGGCCATTGACGACAAGGATCAGGAAGTTCTGGTTCGCTCCGCCATCGGCCAGTTTGAAGGTTACATCAAGCTCAACAAGAAGATCCCGCCCGAGGTACTCACCTCGATTTCGGCGATCGACGATGCTGCGCGTCTGGCCGATACCATGGCCGCTCACATGCCGCTCAAGCTGGAAGACAAGCAGAAGGTGCTGGAGATTGTCTCTGTCTCCGAGCGCATCGAATTCCTGATGGCGATGATGGAGTCGGAAATTGACCTGCTGCAGGTCGAGAAGCGCATCCGTACTCGCGTCAAGAAGCAGATGGAGAAGAGCCAGCGCGAGTATTACCTCAACGAGCAGATGAAGGCCATCCAGAAAGAGCTGGGTGAGCTGGAAGATAGCCCGGATGAGTTTGAAGCCCTCAATCGCAAGATTGAAGAGGCCGGCATGCCGGAAGATGCCCGTGAAAAGGCCCAGGCTGAGCTTGCCAAGCTGAAGATGATGTCTCCCATGTCTGCCGAGGCTACCGTGGTTCGCAGCTATGTGGACTGGATGGTACAGGTGCCGTGGAAGGCGCGCTCCAAGGTCAAGAAAGACCTGGGCAAGGCGCAAGAGGTGCTGGATGCCGATCACTATGGTCTTGAGAAGGTCAAGGATCGCATTCTCGAATATCTGGCGGTGCAGGCGCGGGTGAACAAGCTCAAGGGCCCCATTCTCTGTCTGGTTGGCCCTCCCGGTGTGGGCAAGACCTCGCTGGGCCAATCTATCGCCAAGGCGACCGGTCGCAAATATGTGCGGATGGCCCTCGGTGGGGTACGTGATGAAGCGGAGATCCGCGGTCACCGTCGCACCTACATCGGTTCCATGCCCGGCAAGCTCATCCAGAAGATGGCGAAAGTTGGCGTGAAGAACCCGCTGTTCCTGCTCGACGAAATCGACAAGATGAGCTCGGACATGCGTGGCGATCCCGCCTCTGCCTTGCTGGAAGTGCTCGATCCCGAGCAGAACAACAGCTTCAACGATCACTACCTGGAAGTGGATTATGACCTGTCGGACGTGATGTTCGTGGCCACCTCCAACTCCATGAACATCCCGGGTCCGTTGCTGGACCGGATGGAAGTGATCCGTCTCTCCGGTTACACCGAAGATGAGAAGCTCAACATTGCCAAGCAGCATCTGGTTGCCAAACAGATTCAACGCAACGGCCTGAAAGCCTCCGAGATCACCATCGAGGATTCGGCGCTGGTCGGGGTGATCCGTTACTACACCCGTGAAGCCGGGGTGCGGAGTCTGGAGCGCGAAATCTCCAAGATCTGTCGCAAAGCGGTCAAGCGCATTCTGCTGGACAAGAGCATCAAGCATGTTCAGGTCAATCAGGAGAACCTCAAGGAGTTCCTCGGGGTGCAGCGCTTCGATTACGGCAAGGCCACCGACCAGAACCAGATTGGTCAGGTGTGTGGTCTGGCGTGGACCGAGGTGGGGGGCGACCTGCTCACCATCGAGACCACCAACATGCCGGGCAAGGGCAAGCTCACTTACACCGGTTCTTTGGGTGATGTGATGCAGGAGTCTATCCAGGCAGCCATGACTGTCGTACGTGCCCGTGCCGAGAAGCTGCGCATCAACGCCGACTTCTACGAGAAGCGTGACATTCACGTGCACGTACCGGAAGGGGCAACCCCGAAAGATGGCCCGAGCGCCGGTATCGCCATGTGTACTGCGCTGGTCTCCAGCTTGACCGGTAATCCGGTTCGTGCTGATGTGGCCATGACAGGTGAAATCACCTTGCGTGGTGAAGTGCTGCCTATCGGTGGTCTCAAAGAGAAACTGCTGGCCGCTCACCGTGGTGGTATCAAGCGTGTGCTGATCCCGAAAGAGAACGAACGTGACCTCGAGGAGATCCCGGCAAACGTCAAACAAGACCTTGAAATCTATCCCGTTCGCTGGATAGACGAGGTGCTGGAACTGGCGTTGCAGGACAATCCGCAAGGGTTTGAGCGCGTTTCTGTCGTGTAAATTTTGATGCGCCGCAAATTTGGCGCATTCGGGGGGTGGTTAAGGCTTGCATGCATCCCATAACGGAAGTAGCCTTGACCACCGATCGGGTTCTCGTGATAAGTCGCAATGCGTTGTGTGGCGCGGGTTTGCGCCAGATTGTCACTTGCAACTGGTCAGGAGGCTTGCTATAAAACCTCCACTTGTTGTGGCCAGGGAAATCAGCGCCGCAGCGGTGTTCGATAAAAGGGGAATATAAGAGTGAATAAATCTCAACTGATTGACAAGATTGCAGACGGTGCTGATATCTCCAAGGCTGCTGCCGGCCGTGCGTTGGATGCCTTCATTGACGCTGTAGGTGAAGCTCTGAAAGAGGGTGACCAGGTTGCTCTGGTTGGTTTTGGTACTTTCGCTGTACGCGAGCGTGCTGCCCGTTCTGGCCGTAACCCGCAAACTGGCGCGACCATCGAAATCGCTGCTGGTAAAGTTCCTGCCTTCAAAGCCGGTAAGGCCCTGAAAGACGCGGTCAACTAAGTCGGGCGCCGATGATATGTCGGCTACCGTCCTTGGTCGCAGACCAGACAGGTTAGAGAGTCCTCTCTCATACTGATTGACCAAGGCGCATCGCAATCGGTGCGCCTTTTCATTATTTACGCCCATCGAGTTCGGGAGCATAAGTACAAACATGATGTTGGATAAACTACGCGAAGGGGCGCAAGGCAAGGTAGCCAAGGTTATCTTGGGCCTGATCATCCTCTCCTTTGCTTTGGCTGGTGTAGGTAGTTACCTGAATGGTCCGGCCCGTACCGCCCCCGCCACTGTCAACGGCACAGATATCAGTGCAGCCGCACTGGAGAACGCCTACCGCAACGAGCGCGCCCGCATGGAATCCCAGATGGGAGAGGCATTCAGCCAGCTGGCCGCGAACCCCGATTATATGAAACAGTTCCGCCGCGGTGTGCTGGATCGCCTGATCGATCAGGCGCTGCTGGACAGCAAGGCTCGCGAGCTGGGTCTGCGGGTCAGCGATGAGCAGATCAAACAGGCCATCGTTGCCATGCCCGAGTTTGCCGAGAACGGCAAGTTCAACAATGATCGTTACCTGCAGCTGATCCGTCGTGCCGGTATGACTCCCGAAATGTTCCGCGACTCCCTGCGCCAGGACATGGTGCGCCAACAGCTGATGAGTGCGTTGCTGGGTACCGAGTTCTCCCTCAAGGGTGAAGCCGAGCAGCTCGACAAGCTCTACAACCAGACTCGCGATCTGCGTCTGGTGCGTCTGGCGGCTGCCAACTACGTGGCTGACGTACAGGTTTCCGACAACGAGCTGGAGCAGTACTACAAGGCCAATGGCGCTCACTTCATGAATGACGAGCAGGTGAAAGTAGACTACCTGCTGCTGGATGCGACCAACCTCGCCAAGGATATCAAGGTCACCGAACAGGATGCCCAGGATTACTACGACCAGCATCAGGACTTGTTCCAGCGTCCCGAGCGTCGTCATGTTGCCCATATCCTGATCCCGTTTGGCAAGGATGAGAAAGCGGCCGAGCAGAAAGCAGAAGCCGTGTTGGCCAAAGCCAAGGCGGGCGATGATTTCGCCGCGCTGGCCAAGGCAGACTCCTCCGATACCTTCTCCGCCAAAAAAGGCGGCGAGTTGGACTGGTTCGAGAAAGGGGTGATGGATCCGTCCTTCGAGAAGGCTGCCTTTACCCTGAACAAGGCGGGCGATCTCTCCGCTGTCGTCAAGAGCCCGTTCGGTTTCCACATCATCAAGCTGCTGGGTGTTGAGCCAGCTCAGACCAAGCCGTTTGCCGATGTGAAGGAAGAGACCATCAACCGTCTGCAGAGCGACAAGGCCAAAGAGCGCTTCTTTGCCGAGCAGCAGAAGATGGCTGACAACAGCTTCGAAAACCCGGACTCGCTGGACATGACCGCTGAGGCCATGGGTCTGAAGGTGCAATCCTCCGACTACTTCAGCCAGGGTTCTGCTCCTGCTCCGCTTAACGATCCCAAGGTTCTCTCCGTGGCGTTCTCAGAGCAGCTGCGTGATGACAACACCAACTCTGACGTGATCGAGCTGGCTGACGGCAAGGCGCTGGTGCTGCACATCACCGGTCACAAGCCCAAAGCGGTCAAGCCGCTGGCTGAGGTGAAAGAGCAGGTGATTGCCGCCATCAAGCATGACAAGGCCGGTGAAGTGGCCCGTGGCAAGGCTCAGGGCCTGCTGGACAAGCTCAAGGCTGGCAAGAGCATCGATGGCGATCTGGCTGCGCTGGGTCTGAAGGTACAAACCCACAAAGGGGTGTCCCGTTTCGATCGCGAGATGGATCAGAATCTGGTTACCGAAGCCTTCACGCTGCCCCATCCCAAGGATGGCAAGCCGAGCGTGGCACTGGTTGCCGAGAGCAACGGTGACCGCGTAGTGGTGGCGCTGGACAAGGTGAACATACCTGCCGAGCCTTCCAAGATGGTTACCATGCTGCAAGGTCAGCTGGGTCAGGGCAAAGCCCAGGTTGATTACAAGTCTCTGATCGACGAGTTGCGTAAAGCGGCCAAGATCGAGTACTTCACCAGCGTGGAAGCGACTGTCGAGTAATCGTCAGTTCAATCCAGTGAAAACGGCTCCATGATGGAGCCGTTTTTTTATCTGTGGGCGAGGGGGATAATCAAGCCTTGCTCCTTGCTCCTTGCTCCTTGCTCCTTGCTCCTTGCTCCTTGCTCCTTGCTCTCTGTGATCGCTGGGCAGCCGTAAGCCATATCAGTCGCCATAAACATGGGACACAAAAAAACCGGCACAATAAGTGCCGGTTTTTCATAGCGAGCTTGTGCTGGGCGGGGTTACACCTGTCTCTTATACACATCTCC